>JAHQVI010000047.1 GCA_019634405.1 Hyphomicrobiales bacterium | reverse complement strand
GGCCAGAAGGCCATGCGGATCAAGATTCTTCCCACTCTCCAGCCGGAATGCGCCGGCTAGCATGGCGAGATTCCCGGCGGGCTCGGGCCATGAGGGTTTGAAGCGCGCCGCCTGCGTCATGAGCGCCGCCGCTTCCGCTATATCCCCGGTCCGCTCCTTCGTGCTCGCCAGATTGAACAGGATCGCCGCATTGCGCGGCTCAAGCTTTCGCGCTTTCTCGAAGGCTTGGGCGGCCAGAAAATAGCGGCCCGCGCGAAAAGAGGCATTGCCTTCGCGAAGGAAATCGGCAGGGGTGGGTTTGGGCGGTTTGCGCACAGATCTTTTCATGCGCGTTGGTTAGCCGATCGGCAGATGAAAGCCAAGCAATTGCAGCGACCGGATCGCCGAAACCCGCCAAACTGAGGCGTGTCAGCAGCCTGAGGGCGTATTCGCGCCGCGTCCGGTCTTGAAATTATCTTCCATGATTTCGACAAGCCGCTCGTAATAGGGCTTTTCATCGGTTGGAAAATTGATGCTGAAAACGTTCACAACGCGATTGCGGCAGGAGAACATAACCTTCTGATAATAGATGCTGTCGCCGCGAAAGCCTGAGAGAACGAACCATGTCCTGCCGACGGGTTGATAGTCGAGCTTGTCATAGCCCCCGAATTCTTCGATCAGGATCTTTTTATACTCGCGTGGCGAAACGCCATCCTCGTTCAGCGCGCCAAATACGACGATTTTTGACTCGCCATCTTTCGTGACCAGCGTCAGCCTGCTGCTATCGGGATTTCCATCCTCTTCCGCGGCCTGCGTTGCATCGCTGTCGTCTGTTTCTACTCCGTCGGCGTTCGGCTCATCCTGATCGTCAACCGAGCCTGTTATGTCTTCGTCGCCAGCGTCCGCTTCGGGCTGGACCGCATAAACCGCAGAAGGGTAATAAAGCCTGAAGCCGTAACTCTCATTTTTGTATGTGACCCAATCTTCGCCCGTTTTTGTCCGATATTTCTGCGCGACGGCCTGCGAGGCACCGATCGCGGCGAACAGGGCGGACGCGACAGCCAGGACTTTCATTAATGGACTATTAGGAACAACGGACGTCATTGCCTTCCCCTGCTGATTGGTACGCCATGCGTGGTGTGGGTAAACGATTTGAAAACAAGTATGACGCATTTAATCAAACAGAAGAATGAAAGTTGTGATGCAGGACACAAAATTCCGCTTATGAACATTGCATTCGGTGCGAACGCCCGTCAGCAAGAGGCAGAAATCACGAGGATGCGAAGCTTTGGCCCATTGCGGCTGGCATTGTGTCACGATACATAAGGCTAGAATATTTATAAGGAGACGATCATATGGCCAAAGCCGAGGCCTCAGCGCAACGTCCGCTCTCGCCGCATCTCACGATTTTCCGCCCTTATGTCAACATGATGATGTCGATCATGCATCGTATCACCGGGGCTGCAAATTATTTCGGCACGTTGCTGATCGTTTTCTGGCTTGTATCTGCTGCGGCTGGGCAGGAAAGCTTTGCCTTCGCCAATGACGTCGCCGGGTCGATACCGGGGCTTCTGGTTTTGTTCGGCCTTACATGGTCGCTCATCCACCACGCTCTGGGCGGAATTCGGCATTTTATCTGGGATACCGGATATGGCTTCGATATTCCGACGGTCCGCCTATTGTCGTGGTCGACGATTATCGGTTCGCTTGTGCTCACGACTTTGCTCTGGGCCATGATTGCGCCAGGATTGGGAGTGTTCAATGGCTGATTTCCGCACACCGCTTTCCCGCGTCAAGGGGCTTGGTTCCGCGCGTGATGGCACCGACCATTTCTGGGCGCAGCGCGTTACGGCTATCGCCAATCTCTTTATGCTGGCCTTTCTCATCTATACTGCGATCAGCCTGGCCGGGCAGCCGCTTTCTGAAGTACGTGACTATTTCTCATCTCCGATTGTCGCCGGGCTGGCGGTCCTCTTTGTGCTTGCCGCCAGCTATCACATGCGTATCGGAATGCAGGTGATCGTTGAGGACTATGTGCATTCGCACGGTTCGAAGACAATCCTGCTTCTGCTCAATACATTTTTCTGCGCCGCCGTCGGACTGATCTCGGTGGTTGCAATCCTCAAGCTGAATTTCGGAGCCTGAACATGGCGGAGAATGGCAACACAAACGGCATCAGCGCCCCAAAAACAAACGGCCGCGCCTATCCGTTCACGGACCATACCTATGACGTCGTCGTCGTTGGCGCTGGTGGCGCCGGCTTGCGCGCGACGCTGGGATGCGCGGAAGCCGGACTGAAAACCGCATGCATCACGAAGGTCTTCCCGACGCGCTCGCATACAGTTGCGGCGCAGGGCGGCATTGCGGCTTCGCTCGGGAATATGGGGCCGGATAACTGGCGCTGGCACATGTATGACACCGTCAAGGGCTCTGACTGGCTCGGTGATCAGGACGCCATTGAATATCTGTGCCGCAGCGCTCCGGCCGCTGTTTACGAGCTTGAGCATTACGGCATGCCCTTCTCGCGCACCGAGGAAGGCAAGATCTATCAGCGTCCCTTTGGCGGCATGACGACCGAATTTGGCGAAGGCCCGCCTGCGCAACGAACCTGCGCCGCCGCTGACCGTACCGGCCACGCCATGCTGCATACGCTTTATGGTCAGTCGCTACGCCATTCGGCCGATTTCTTCATTGAATATTTTGCGCTCGATCTGATCATGGATGAAGAGGGCGTATGCCGTGGCGTGGTCGTCATGTCGATCGAGGATGGCTCAATTCATCGCTTCCGCGCCCAGAAGACCATTCTCGCGACCGGCGGTTATGGTCGCGCCTATTTCTCCTGCACCTCGGCGCACACCTGCACCGGCGACGGCAATGCGATGGTTTTGCGCGCCGGCCTGCCACTGCAGGATATGGAGTTCGTGCAGTTCCATCCAACCGGCGTTTACGGCGCAGGCGTGCTGATTACGGAAGGCGCGCGCGGCGAGGGCGGCTATCTGACGAATTCCGAGGGCGAGCGTTTCATGGAGCGCTATGCTCCACACGCCAAGGATCTTGCGTCTCGCGACGTGGTTTCGCGCTCCATGACCATCGAAATCCGCGAGGGGCGCGGCGTTGGTCCGGACAAGGATCACATCTTCCTTCATCTCGACCATTTGCCGCCGGACGTCTTGGCCGAAAAACTTCCCGGTATTACGGAGAGTGCGAAGATCTTTGCCGGCGTGGATCTGCGCCGCGAGCCCGTGCCGGTTCTGCCCACCGTCCATTACAATATGGGCGGTGTTCCAACGAACTATCACGGCGAGGTCGTCGTGCCCAGGAATGGCGATCCGGACGCGGTGGTGCCTGGGCTGATGGCGATCGGCGAGGCGGCATGCGCTTCCGTGCATGGTGCGAACCGCCTTGGTTCCAACTCGCTGATCGATCTTGTCGTGTTCGGCCGCGCCTCCGCGTTGCGCTGCGCCGAGACCATTGAGGCTGGCGCTTCTCAGGCTCCGCTTGCCGATAATGCCGGTGAGAGCGCCATTGCGCGCCTGGACCGTTTTCGTAACGCTGGCGGCGACACGCCAACGGCCGAGTTGCGCCTCAGCATGCAGAGGACGATGCAGTCCAACTGCGCGGTCTTCCGGACCGAAGAAGTTATCGAAGAGGGACGTCAGGGCGTTCATCAGGTCTGGTCAGGCATTGACGATATCAAGGTCAGCGACCGGTCGCTGGTCTGGAATTCGGACCTTATCGAGACGCTTGAATTCGACAATCTGATATCGCAGGCCGCCGTTACCGTGACGGGCGCGCTGAATCGTCAGGAGAGTCGTGGCGCGCATGCCCGTGAGGATTTCCCCGATCGCAATGATGCGGAGTGGATGCTTCACACGCTGGCTTGGGCGGATGACCGCTTGCGGGAGGTCCGGCTGGATTACCGCCCGGTTCACACACGGACGCTGACCAACGAAATTCAGTATATCGAGCCAAAGGCCCGCGTTTATTAAAGCGGTCTGTCTTACTCGAAACACGAATGTTTCAATTGATAAACGGCTTCGGCGATCGCTCGGAGCCGTTTTTTTGCGTTTGTGAGCCATGCAACAAGCGTATTCTGCGCCAGAAACTGTCATCCCAGGCGTCGCTGTGCCGCTTCGATTCTGGAATATCTCAGTTCAATTGTAATATTCACTATCGAGTAAAGCTGACTATACATTCAAAAGAATTTTTAATTTGAATTAAATGTAATTAATCGCATATCATGCTATGATTTCACTTAAATAAGCTTTTTTTCTATGGAAGAAATATTTTAGTTATGTAGCATTGAAGCTGGTGAAGTGTTTTCTATTGGGAATGACCTCAGAAATTGCTCACCGCGATGTTATGGTGTGCTTTCCGCAAGCGCGCCGTGATTGATACCCTGCTGGGCGCGGTGGTGTTCGGGCTGGCGATTTTCTTCATGCACTATTCGGCCATGGAGTCGAGGCAGTTCATTCAGTTGCGTGGTCTGACGGAAACGAAGGAATTACGGATTTCGGAGGACTATCGGGGTCTTTCGATCGTTGTAACGATGTTTTTCGTGTGCGGCGCCTGCCTGATAGTTTGTTCGATCCTGAACCATCGCGGCCATCGCAGGGCAAGAGTTTCCTGAATAAAAAATGTGATCATGAGCACGAATACAGGCGTATGAGATTGCGCCTGCATGTTTTTTTATGCGCATCATCCCTTATTTCAAGATGCATTGGCGCGCTGGCGACGCCGGGGGCTGGACGGAAGGCGCCACGCGTCCTATAGCTGGCCGCATCAAATGCTCAACAGACAAACCAAAGAGATTTGCCGTGCTCGATCTGAAACTGATCCGGGACAATCCTGAGGCTTTTGACGCCGCAATTGCAAAACGTGGCCTTGAGCCGATGTCAGCCGAAATCCTCGCCATTGATGAGGAGCGTCGCAAGGTGATCACCGCCTTGCAGGACGCGCAGTCCCGCCGCAACCAGATTTCAAAAGAGGTCGGCAAGGCGAAAGCGGCCAAGAACGAGGACGAGGCGCAAAAGCTGATCTCCGAAATGGGCGACCTGAAGGATGCGATCCAGAAGGGCGAGCATGAGGAAAAGGAAATCTCGGCCCGGCTCGATGGGGTGCTGGCCGGTCTGCCGAACCTGGCAGCCGATGATGTTCCTGTTGGCGATGAAGACGCCAATGAGGAAATTCGCCGCTGGGGCGAGCCCCCAAAATTCGATTTCGAACCGAAACAGCATTTTGAGCTGGGCGAAGCGCTCGGCCTGATGGATTTCGAGACGGCGGTGAAAATGTCCGGGAGCCGCTTTGTCGTCTTGAGGGGCGAACTGGCGCGGCTGGAACGGGCGCTGGCCGCCTTCATGATTGATATTCAGACGAGCGAATTCGGTCATGAGGAAATCAGCCCGCCTTTGCTGGTGCGCGATGAGGCCGTTTTCGGCACTGGACAGCTTCCGAAATTTCATGAGGATCTGTTCAGGACGAGCAATGATTATTGGCTGATCCCGACGGCCGAAGTAACTCTGACAAACCTCGTTCGCGAGGAAACGCTGGACGAGGGAGCGCTCCCCTATCGCTTTACCGCGCATACGCCCTGTTTCCGCTCGGAAGCTGGCGCCGCGGGCAAGGACACGCGCGGCATGATCCGCCTGCATCAGTTCTCGAAGGTGGAGATGGTCAGCATTACACTGCCGGAACAGTCCGAGGACGAACATCAGCGCATGACGAATTGCGCCGAGGACGTCCTCCGGCGTCTTGGTCTGGCCTACCGCACATTGGTCCTCGCCAGCCGCGATATGGGGTTTGGCGCGTGCAAAACCTATGACATCGAGGTCTGGCTGCCGGGGCAGAACGCCTACCGCGAAATTTCGAGCTGCTCCAATTGCGGTGACTTCCAGGCGCGGCGCATGAATGCGCGCTACCGTCCGAAGGACTCCAAACAGCTTCAATTCGTTCATACGCTGAACGGGTCAGGTCTGGCTGTCGGGCGTACGCTTGTCGCCGTGCTGGAAAATTATCAGCAGCAGGACGGAACAGTTCGTGTTCCGGAGGCCCTGATCCCATATATGGGCGGGTTGGAGATCATTGGCGCAGCGAAAAAATTACGCTGACCCGGCGAAAAGACGGAGCGGTCGGGATGTTTTGATTCATATCAACTCCGACCGCTTCCGTGATTGGTTTAATGGGGCAAGCGGTTCAGCTTTCCGCCGCGTTGTTGAGCGACCGCCGTCTGTCTCTTGTTTCGAGCAGGGCCTTGTTGAGAAGGTGAAGAAGAACTGTCTCGCCAGATTGCCTCGTCATTTGGATAAGAGAGCTTAGAAGCGACTCGATATATTGCAGCTGATCTGTTTTTGTCGCATTTTCTTGATAATCATCCTTAATTTTGGGATGAATTTCATTTAGCAATATGCATAAATCACTCTTTTTTGATTGATTGCGATTTGATTGGCGGATCGTTTTATTTGTGTTCTTCATCATTAGGTGACCCCATGCATGTACTCTATTTTATAAATGCACAAATTTTACAAATTATGTTTCGATTGTGCGCAGGAAATTTATATTCACTAATGTCAATGTAAGGAATATTGTACTACTACATATTGGGATAAAAATAGAGCGAACTTCCTCATAATCGCCATATTTGCCGCATCGGGAACTTTATTTTTTATCCGGAACTATGGCTATAACGTCACGATGGTCGATGCGTCGGAATATGAAAAAGACAGAGCAAGCGTCAATCTGATCTCGGACCTTCGCGCTCAGGGCATCGGTGATCGTCGCGTGCTTGACGCCCTTGCCGCAGTCCCTCGCGATAAGTTCGTATCCCCGGAGCTGGTGAGCGAAGCCTACCGCAACGAAGTGCTGCCGATTGAGTGTGGACAGACGATTTCGCAGCCCTTCATCGTCGCCTATATGACTGAAAAACTCGGTGTTGAGCCATCTCACGAAGTGCTCGAAATCGGTACTGGATCAGGCTATCAGGCGGCAATTCTCGCCTTGCTGACCCGCCACGTCTACACAATCGAGCGTCATGCGCCCTTATTGGACCAGGCGCGCGCCCGGCTGAAAGCCCTGGGATTTGAGAATGTCACGGCCAGATGCGGCGATGGTACGAAAGGCTGGCCCGAG
>JAHQVI010000009.1 GCA_019634405.1 Hyphomicrobiales bacterium | reverse complement strand
CGGTGCTTGAGCCCCTTGGGACCGGCAGGGAAACCGAATTTTGGTTCGCCAGTCGCTTCATGGACCTTTGCGGCCCACTCAATCAGCTGGTCGTAAGTCAGTGCGTCGATGTCAGCGCCCGCCGGAAGATATGGGAGCGCTTCCTTGTTAGCAGCCATAATGTAGGTCGCCTGCATCCACGGCACATATTGCAGGTTGCCGGTGCCCAGCTTGGCCAGCGAGTTGAACGTGTCGCTTTTGGCTGTGACGCCAAGATCATCGAGATCAACGAGTTGTTCCGGATTGATCGCGGAGAAATTGCCGTGCAAAGCCCCGAGTACGTGGATTGAGCCAGAGCCAGCCTGCTGTTCGGCCTGCAATCGCGTCAGCCAGGGACCATCCTCGTTCGGCTGATAATCCACGGTTGCGGGTGCGCCTGCGAGCACCTGTTCGCGCATGGCCTGCGCCTCTTCCGCGGGACGCGCCTGTGTTGACCAGAACAAAACATCAGCGGCCTGCACAGCCGTCACTGTACAGGTAAGCGCGAAACCGGTAACGGCTCCGACTATCGTATGTTTTACCGTCATGAATTCCTCCCTAAGGATGCTTCTTGGCAAGTGATGCGTCATTGCGCGTATCATTCTGGGGAGAGCCGACGCTGATGGCGCGTCTCCCTTTGCCTTCAATTCGTAAGCGAAGCCGCACCAAACCCTACCGGGAGTGGTAGCGCTCCTCACTGACCATAGCATGGTATAACGTTATATCTAATGTCAATAGCTTTAATTGTTTCATCTTGAGATATACTACATTTAGGCTTTGGGTTGCTGATTTCTGTTTTACACCCCATATAATATTAGCGTACGCTTTTAACTGAAATATCGTTATATCAGAAATGGGACGTGCATGGCTGAAAAGCCGACATTGGAAACGGTCGCGAAACGGGCTGGCGTCTCCATCCCGACTGTCAGTCAGGTCATGCGAGGCACAGGACGCATTTCCGAAAAAACGCGAAAGAAAGTCCTTCAGGCCGTACGAGAGCTACACTATGTACCCGATGCCCGTGCATCGAGTATGCGGTCTGGCCAAAACCGTGAAATCGGTTTTGTGATCAACCGGATATCCAACCCGTTCAATGCGGAGGTGATCAGCGGCGTCAGCGACCTTCTGGAGCTGGAGGGCTATCTGGTGTCCGTCCTTGATACGAGCGACGACGCCGAACGGCAGGAACGTCATCTGGAGGCGTTCATCGCCAATGGCCGTGGCGGCCTGCTTTGGGTGCCCGCGATTGAAACGCCGCAGGCCGCGCTCGATATCCTCACAACTCACGCCATTCCAACGGTCACCTTTCTGCGCCGTCCGGAGGGCAGTCCGTTTGATCATGTCGGCATCAGAAATGCTGATGCGACCGCCGTCGGCGTGAAATATCTTGCTGAACTCGGCCATCGCAACATCGCTTATCTCGGTGGAACGGGAATGAGCGATGTGCGCAGGAAACGTATCGAGGGATATAAGAGGATACTGACCGAGTTGCGGCTGGGGGAACCGGTCATATGGGACTGCCACGATACCAAACTGGCCGGCCTGAATGCAATGCTGGCGCTGCGGCAGGCCTATCCGGAAACCACCGCCGTCATCTGCAATGGCGATATGGTCGCGCTGGGAGCGTGTCTGGGCGTGATCGGATCAGGACTAAAGCCAGGCCGCGAAGTGTCCGTCATCGGCTTTGACGATGTTGAAGATGCCGCGGTCTCCACTCCGGCCCTTACGACAATGGCCGTTTCGCCCTATCATCTGGGGCGCAGACTTGCCCTGATGCTGCTCAATCGCATGCGTGAACGCGATATGCCCGTAACCGTGTCCGATGTTTCTGCCGAATTGACGATCAGGGAAACCACCGGACCGCTTGTCCCTCCGCAAGGCAGAGTGTGACAAACGTCTGTTCAGTGTGCTGAACGACATCCGACGGGATACTGGACGCGGTCTCAAGTTCGAAGACCAGCCCCTTGCGAATATCGGCAATCAAATTTGACTCGACGCCGGTTTTTCGGAACTGTTTCGAAAAATTCGGATTTACAGGGCGATATCAATGCCTCTTCCAAGACTCTCGCTTCAAGTGCTTGAAGCCTTTGAGCAGGTGGCGCATTCCGGATCTATGCAGGACGCCGCGCACAAGTTGGGCCTTTCGATTTCTTCGGTCTCCCATCACGTGGCGCGCCTTGAGGAGCAACTGGGGGTGGTGCTGCTTGATCGTTCCTCGCGCCCCTTCGCATTGACCCGGGAAGGGCGCGAAACGCTGCATCATTTGACCCTTGGCCTGCAACATCTGCGGCGCGCAACCAGCGAGACTGTCATTGCAGGATTGCTGGGAGCGCGGTCGCTTCGCGTCGGTTTTGTTGAGGATTTCGAGAGCAGCCTTGCGCCCGATCTGGCCGTGATCCTTTCGGCGCGGATGCCTCGGGCCAAACTGTCCATCAGCAATGTGCTCAGCCACGAAGCGCCCGATTGCCTTCGGCGCGGGGAACTCGATCTTGCGATTGTCTCGACCGTTGACGAAGGCGGGCATGATTTTTCAATCTATCCCCTTTTGCGCGACCCGTTCGTTATTGCAGCCCCGAAAGGCGCGGATGAGGGCCCCGAAGATTTGCTGCAGGGCGTTTCAGACAAGCCGTTTCTCAGGTTTAACCCTGCCCATCAGATTGGCCGGCAGATCGAGGCGCATCTCAGGAGACATCGTGTGCAACTGCCCGAGCGGTTCAACTTCGACACCGTGCAGTCGATCATGGCCGTGGTCGCGAACGGCGATGGCTGGTCCATCATCACGCCTCTCGGCTATGCAAGAGCGCAGCGCTTCGCGGAACGGGTTCGTCTGGCGGCTTTGCCTGTTTCCCCTTTCCAGCGCCGCATGTCCCTGATGGCCCGCAGCGATTTCGACGGTCCGACGGCGCGAGCTATCGCGGCCCTGGTCCGGGATCGAATCCGTCTCACGATTATCGCGCCGATGATTGGCGCACACCAGTGGCTGGCGGACAGCTTTCGGTCTCTGGAGGAGAAGACCCCCTGAAGCTTCCACGCGCTCAAGCCGCTCATTCCTCAAATCGTTCAACATCAGTTCCAATTATTTCGGAACTCTTGCGCGTTGATTGACATGCGAGCCGCGGATGCCCCTCAACTTTAAGCTAGGCAGAATTTTCCGGAAAGAAGCAAGCAATGTGGGATCAGGCCAGAGTTGTGGTAATCGGGGGCGGGATTGCGGGGTGCGCGGCGCTGTACCACCTCACGCAAGAGGGCTGGACGGATGTCATGCTGATCGAGCGTGACGAATTGACCTCCGGCACAACCTGGCACTCTGCCGCCCAGGTCACCAATTTTGGCATGACACAGACCATGGTCGGGCTGAAGAGCCATTCCATCGCGCTTTACCAGGAACTTCGCGACGATCCAGACTATCCCGTGGGTTACAATTACGGCGATGGCGGCATTCGTCTGGCCAATACCGAGGCGCAGATGGATGGCTACCGCCATTTCGTTTCGCTGGCCGCAGGCATGGGCGTCGATTTCGAAGTGATTGACGCAGAAGAATGCGCCCGCCGTCATCCGCTGATCTCGACCGAGAACATGCTCGGCGGTCTTTGGGATCCGACCGACGGACATATCGATCCGGCGCAGTTGTGTCAGGCTCTGGCGCGCCGGGCGCGGCTCGCGGGTGCGCAAGTCAACCGCCATACGCCCGTCATCGGATTGACCCAGCACGCCGACCATAGCTGGACTGTGCACACGCAAAAGGGTGACGTGAAGGCTGAAATCGTGGTCAACGCTGGCGGTTACCGCTGCAACGAAATCGGGGCAATGATGGGGGTAAGCCATCCGGTCGCTTCGATGGAGCATCAGTATTTTCTTACAGAGGACATTCCCGGCATTGCCGAAGCCGGTCACCGGATGCCTCTGTTGCGCTGTCCGATCAGCGACTATTATTGCAGGCAGGAGAAAGGCGGGCTGCTGATTGGCTTTTACGAGCAGGATTGCCGGACATGGGGGATGGACGGGATCAGCCCGCAATTCTCCAACGATCTGTGTCCTAACGATCTTGATCGCGTCATGGATGTGCTCGAAGGCGCATTCGCCCGGATGCCCGCGCTGACGGAAACCGGCATTCGCACGATCGTGAACGGGCCGATTACCTATACAATCGACGGCGCGCCATTGGTGGGCCCGGTCCCCGGCAAGCGAAACGCCTATTGCATCATCGGGCTGCGGGCGGGGCTTGGCGAGGGCGGCGGCCATGGCTGGTTGCTGGCGCAGCAGATCGTGGATGGCGAGGCGCAATATGACACCTGGGTAATCGACCCGCGCCGCTTCACAGGCCATGCAACGGTTGAGTTGACCGCGCTGAAGGCAATCGAGGACTACCAGAACGAATTCCGATTCCATTTTCCGCATGAGCATCGGCCAGCCGGGCGTCCGATGAAGACCACGCCGCTGACCTCGATCCTTGCTGCGGAAGGCGCAGAGATGGGCACCGTCAACGGCTGGGAGCGGGTCGACTACATCAAGCCAACGCCGGATTTCGGCGAAACGCTTGGCTTCCGTTTCAACGAGGTTCACCCTGTTGTGGCCGAGGAGGTCAATGCTGTCTCCAGCGCCGTCGGTTTGTGCGAGGTTTCCGGCTTCAACAGGTTCGAGCTGACAGGCAAGGATGTGCGCAGCTTCCTTGAACGCATGATCTGCGGGCGGACGCCGAAAAAGGCGGGCCGGGTGGGGCTGACCTATCTTCTGAACCATCACGGTATGCTCAATGCCGAGGCGACCATAGCCAATATTCCCGCGTCGGATCGTGGGCCGGAGCGGGTCTGGTACGGCTCCGCGGCGGCGTCCGAATATCACGATATGGATTGGCTTACTTTCCATCTGCATGCGGATGAGGACGTTACCATTCGCTCGCTCACCAATGCGCAAACAATTCTTGTCCTGGCTGGTCCCAAGGCGCGAAATGTGCTGTCGGACGCGTCTTGCGGAGACTGGTCGCGCGAGGCCTTCCCGTGGCTATCTGTGCGCGAGGCCCATATCGGAGTCGCATCCGTAACGGTTCTGGGCGTCAGTTTCTCGGGCGAGCTTGCCTATGAGATCCATGTGCCTAACGAAAGTCTGAATGCGGCCTATGTCGCATTGCGTAAAGCAGGCGAGGCGCATGGTCTTCGTCTCTTCGGGGCTCGTGCGGTGGACTCGATGCGGCTCGAAAAAGGCTTCCTGCACTGGAAAGCCGATATTTTGACGGAATTCGATCCGTTTGAAACCGGCCTCGACCGTTTTGTCGCCATCAATAAGGGGAATTTTATTGGCCGAAATGCCTTGCTTGAACGTCAGCAAACCGGCCCTTCGCGCAAGCTCGTAACCTTAGCGCTCGATACGCAGGAGGCTCCCGCGCATAGCGGTGCCTCGGTGCGGACCGATGGCGGCATTGTGGGGACGGTAACATCGGCCGATTGGGGGCACCGGACCGGTTTGAACCTTGCCTACGCTTTCGTTGTCCCCTCCTGCGCCGATGCGGGTACGACAGTCACAATCGATGTTATCGGAAAACCCGTGCAGGGGCGCGTGATCCCTGCATCGCCCTATGATCCGGATCATCAGAAAATGCGGGGGTGATCTGCTGGCGCGAAGACGGTCTGTAACCACACGCCGCGCTCCGCGCATGCCAAAGCCGTCAAATCGGCCATGCCACAATAGCCATCTGGTTATATGGTTGAAGCGTTCTGGCCCTACTTTCAGACCGCTTCAACCACCTATATCTATGCGGCCAACGACTTTGGCGGAGGATTTTCATGATGATTCATATCAAGCGTCCTGGCGCGCGTGACTATATTGCGGCTGCGGGTAAGCAAGCCGGCCTGATTTGCCGATCAAAAAACATAGTCATGGGCTTCGTCTAATGGACGATTTACTCGTTCTGTCCGTAACTTCTTTGGTTGCAGGGTTCCTCAAAGGGGTGACCGGCTTTGGCTTTGCGCTTGCCGCTGTTCCGCTGTACAGCCTGATCGTGTCGCCGTTGCAGGCGGTCGTCATAGCGCAGATCGTCCAGATTGCGCAGGCGCCTGTCGAAATCTACCAAAATTACCGCAGCGTGAACCGCAAGGCGGTGGTGTTGCTGTGCATGGGCGCGCTGGTTTTCACGCCGATCGGCGCGGTACTCACCACGCGGCTGCCCGCTGACGTCATGCGGCTTGCAATTTGCTTTGCCGTGCTGGCAGGGCTTGCATTGCTGATTTCGCAGTTCAGGATTCCTGATGGCAAAGGCCCGGCAATTACCGCAGGGGCGTTTGCCGGCCTGCTTGGAGGGCTCGCGGCCATGCCAGGTCCGCCTGCCGTGGCCTATTTCCTTGGCCGCGGCGCCGACAAAGCGGCAAGCCGTGCGTCGCTGCTGTTGTTCTTTGCCTTCACCGCCGTGCTGGCGCTCTCGATTATGATCATCGCCACTGGATCGCGCGCGCTGCATTTGGATATCATCGTTGCGTCGGCCATGAGCTATCCTGCGTCGATGGTTGGCGCTTATGCCGGGACCCTGGTGTTCCAGCGTCTTGGAGACGCGCACTATCGCTATGCGGCTTTGGGAGTACTGTTCATTTCGGCCCTTCTGGCGGGAGCGAAGGGGATTGCAGGCTTGTTCTAGGCATTTTCAAGATAATCGGAATCGTTTGGGGATTCCCGGTTTGGCCAGTTTGTGATTCCATTTTCCGAGAGATTCGGGAGGT
>JAHQVI010000008.1 GCA_019634405.1 Hyphomicrobiales bacterium | reverse complement strand
GTGATTTGCAGGGGGGCGTCAGCTTGCCCTAAATCCAAAGAGGCGAATTGCGCCGCTCAATCAAAATTTGTGCTTTTTTATGTATTTGATTTGGGTGGGATCGCGATTCATGAAGGGTACTCAGCTGATGACGGGTCAGATGATGATGACACATCAAAGTTTAACTGGGCGACGGGGCCACAAGGCGTTACCGGCGCTTGCGATGGCGGCTGCGCTATATTTTACGGTATCTGGCGTGCAGGCCCAGCAATTAGCCAATCTCGACAATTGGATGAATTTCGACAGTAAGAACAATAGCTGGGCGCCGGGGTTTGACCGCTCCTTCGCGCCGGAGGTTGATCAGCAGCCTGCGCGTGGCTATCCGTCGATCTCCGAGGCCAATATCGAGCCGATGAAAGCTGCGATCAAGCGCTATTCGGAGCTTGTCGAAAATGGCGGCTGGAACATGGTTCCCGAAATCAAGATGCGTGTCGGCACGACGCATCCCGCCGTTATCCAGCTGCGCCGCCGCCTGCAGATCGAAGGCGACCTTGCGCCGGGTGGCGATGGCCAGCCGGATACGTTCGACTATTATGTCGAAAAGGCAGTCAAGACCGCACAGGTGCGTCATGGCCTGGCTCCGACCGGGATTATCGACAAGGAAACGCTTGATGCGCTGAACGTGCCGGCGAGTGCGATCCTGCGCAAACTCCGTACCAATCTGACACGAATCAAGCAGCTCTCCGCGCCAACCAGCGGGCGCTATGTGTTCGTCAATATCCCGGCAGCGCAGATTGAGGCGATTGAGGACGATCAGGTTGTCTCACGCCATATTGGCGTGGTCGGGAAGATCGAGCGCCAGACACCTATCCTGCAATCGGAAATTCGCGAGATCAACTTCAACAAGGAATGGATCCTTCCGCCAACTGTTATCCGCGAAGACCTGCTTCCCAAGGCTCGCAGGGAAGGCATCAAGGCATTTGACCGTTACGGCGTTGATATTTACCGCAACTACAATGATTATCTGGGAAAGCAGACGCTGGACCCGGCCAGCTATGACTGGAACAACCCCGAGGCAGAGAAGTTCTTCTATGCCCAGGCACCGGGGTTAGACAATCCGCTCGGCTTTCTGACGATCAACTTTGCCAATTCGCATGCGGCTTTCATGCATGATACGCCCGGCAAGGAGCTGTTCACGCGAAACTATCGCGCCGAAAGCTCGGGATGTATCCGCGTGCAGAATGTTCAGCAGCTTGCCGCATGGCTGCTTCGCGATGAGGGCTGGGATCTGGAAGCTGTGAACTCCATGAAGCAGACGCGCGAATCCCTGAACGTGCCGATCCGTCAACCGGTAAAGCTCTACTTCGCTTACGTCACTGCTTGGGCGACCCCGGATGGCGTTGCGCATTTCCGCCCGGATATTTATGGCCGCGACGGCGTTGGCGTGACAGCGACGGTCTATTGATCGTCACCTGATTGTATCGACGAATATCGCGAATTGAGATCCCCGCTTCGGCGGGGATTTTTGTTGAGCGGTGCAGGGCCTGAATTGGCGGCTCGTCAACGGCTTCTCCGATTTGGCCCGGTTAAAGCGCAATTGGCCTATTTGGGGAATCGCAGATGACTTCCCAAACCGGGGCATCAAGATTTACCCGAGCATCGCGGACAGTGTCTGCAAAGCAATCTTTGCATCTTCCGAATTGGCTTTGCTGTCGGCGCAAACCCAGACCCGGCTTGCGCCATCACCCTTGATATCCGGATCGGTATAAGTCTGTTTCGGCCACTCAATGACGCTGACAGTCCCTTCCTTTTGCGCGATAGCGCCAAGCTTCTGGATCTGCCCCTTATACAGGCCGCTGCCTTTATTGAGTACGATCACTGTGGCGGTGTTGCAACAAATCTGTATGCTGATGAATTGCGTTTTCTTGCTGACCAGGCTCAGCTCACACCATCCTTCCGGCAGGACAGCATAATACCGGGTAAGCTTCTGAAATGGATAGAGATTGCCATCCACCGGCAGCGGTTTATTCGTGATGCCCTCGCTATTGGTTGGCATTGAAAGGCTGAATATGACGGCCTGGATCGAAGCCGTGCTGGTCGCGCCAAGCGAAAGGGTGACGAAATCGGTGTCCGATCCGGAGACGAAAAGCATGGTTGCCGGGCCAGAATTTCCGGTCGTGCCAGGCAGATCGATAATTTGCGGCGGGATGTCGTTGCTCCAGACGACCATGATGCTGGCTATCTGGTCAAACTCGGTCGAGTTATAAAGCAAGACTGTATAGAGTTCTCCTTTGGACAGAGTTTTACAACGTGCAGATTGCCCCGCCCTCAAGGTAATCAGACGTCCATCATTCCAATCCAGCGTGGTAACGGCAGCCTCCGCAGTCGGGGTAAAGCGTCAGCCAGCCTGACAGCTGGCTGAACACTATCCTTTTAATATCAGATGCGCCTTAGGATCAGCTCAAAGCCTGCAACGCGATTGTTGCGGCATTGGAATCCTGCTGGCTGTCCGCATCCATCCAGACCCATTGGGTTCCGTCACCTTGCAGATTTTCAGAAATTGACTGGTGTTGTGCGCTGGAGATCTTGACGGCGTCTTTCTGATTGGCTGTTGGCCCCATTGTTGTGACCTGGCCCGTCAGTAGACCGTGCGAGGTTTCGTTGACGACAAAGACCGTTGCCTCCTGCTCGCGGAACTGGCAGGAAATAAACTGTGTAATGGTGCTAGCGATCGTCAACGTATACCATTTCGATGCCGGTACCGCATAATAGCGATGGTATTTGTTGAAGGAGCGCTGCTCGCCGTCAGCGGGAAGCGAATGATTGGAGAGGCCGGACGTGTTGGTCGGCATGCTGACGCTACCGAGCCATATCTCGACCTGAGCAATGCCGGCATTGGAAGGCAGAGAAACCGAGACCGTTTGTGTGTCGGTGCCGGATACGAACCCCATGGAAGCCAGTCCTGCATTGGCTGTCGTGCCGGGGACGGTGATGTTGACGGGGGGCTGGCTGTTCGACCAGACAACTGACAATGCAGCGTTGTTGTCAGCTCCAGCGGAGTTATAGACGAAAATGCCGTAGAGCTGTTGCGGCCGTAAGGTGGTGCAGGTTGCTGTATCGCCCGCTTTCAAAGTAATCCGCTGACCGCCATTCCAGTTGGTGACATTGCTGGATAGAGCTACTGAATGCACGATATCTCTCCTAAGTAGATGATGACGCAGCGCCGTGAGAAATGCGCTGATCTGAAGCCATGCGATCACCGCATGACTATGCTACTAAAGGATGTATTCGTTAAATTCATCAATCCAAAATTGCATATTTGTGCTTTTAGCAGATTGGGCAGAAATCATGTACGCAAACAGGAAAATTGCATGCGATATTGAAGGGCTGCATAGCCTAATATGGCAGTTGCGCCGGTCGTTTTGACAAACTCAATCGCTTCTATGGTCGAGATACATGAAGCTGGGGCGCTATCGTAGATGCCGGTTGAATCTCTGGCGCGCTGGAGCCCTGTTTTTACGCGCTTTCCGGGTGCGAACAGGAGCCGCTTCGCCTGAAAGTGCTCCAGGAAGCCGGTAAACCGGTTGGATGGAGATCCGTACTTTTTAAGATCGCGACCATCCGCAGATGGATATGGGGTTAGGCAAAGTGTTGGCTGGGCTGCAGAAAGGCGGCTTGAACCATTCGCCGGAACAAGAACTGGAGCAGGAAAGCGACCGGTTTGCTCGCCTGCTCCAGGGATTGGACGGACCGAATAAAGGTCCGTGTCGGTGCCTCTTACTGCCGCGGCAGCTGCGTCCGTATGATCGGCGTGACCACGTCCTGCACATGATATTGATGACAGAGCAGGCAGTCCTGCCGGGCGCCGCCTGACGTTCCATGGCAATCGATGCAAAGATCCTTCTTCACAGTGGCGAAATTTGCGCTGACCTGAGCCGGATTACCCTGTTTGTAAGTTGCGGTGAAGTCGCCTTGAGCATTGAGCTCGTGGCACGTCAGGCAGCCATCATTCTCCATGACCGCAAAATGAGGTTCATGGACAAATTTCGTAAAGCGCATCGCCTTGTCGGCAAGAGTGGAGGGCGCCCAATTCACGGTCTGGCCGCCATTGCCCAGACTGTCGACGCTGTGGCACTTGACGCACTGGCCCTGAGCCTCCTTCGCGGTCAGTTGCTGGAATATACTCGTCGCCGGTGCCGCCGCATTGCCGCTCGTAAACGGCCCGGTCATCTTCAGCCAGGCATAGATGAATTTATCTTTATGGCCTGCGGGGCGATAGTAGATCGTGAAGTCTCTGCGGTACCAACCGCCATATTCGGCCCAGCTTTCGGTATCTACGGAGCTTTCGATCGGTGCGAAAGCCGGTGGAGCATTTCCTGTATCGAGCGCGGGAGCATCGATTTCCAGGCCCGGATTGAGATTTACGTTAATCGCAGGGACAGCTGGTGCCGGAGCCTGAACCGCTGGCGGCGGTGCAACCGGAGGGACGGCCGCGGGAATTTGTGCGGGAGGCGGTGCAACCGGAAGCTGGGCTGGAGGCGCAACAGCTGGAACCTGGGCAGGAGGAGCTGGAGCAGGGGCCTGAGCCGGCGGTTGCCCTTCAATGGGAGGAGGTGCGCTGTCCGGTCCGCCGGAGCGCTTAACCATCCGTCCGTTCTCGTCGATAATCCATTCCCCGTCAGCCTGCGCGAGGCGGATCAGATTTTCGTCGATCGTCCTTGGCGGGGTGGCCAGTGCGCCGGGAACGATTTCGTCATTATCAATGCGGAAAGATGGAACCTGGGCGGAAGTCTTCTGCTCGGCCACCGCGAAGTTCCAGCTCTCCCCTTGCAGGTCTAGCGAGGCCCGTCTTTCCAGCATTTCGGTCGCGAGATTGGGAAGCCAGTCGAGCTGTGCGTTGATAATGACGTCACGCGGGAGATTCGCGCTCAGATCCGAGATGAGTAGCGGATTGATCTGATTGCCCTGTGCCGCGTTCAAAGCTGTCAGAACATCGGAGGCGGTTCCGCTCAGCAACGAGTAGAACAGCCCCTTGATTGACCAGGCGAGCTTGGCGACGGCGTTGACCTGATCGTCGGTAGCTTCAGTCAGGTCAAGCAGGTCGAGGCCGTCAATCGTGTTGAGGACAACCTGTCCTTCAGGCGTTCTCCCAATAATGAGAGACATGAAGGGCGACAGTTCAGCTTCTGAAAACTCCGGCCATTCCCCGATCGATGCGCCACGTTCATTGAGCGTTTCGACATCAAGACCGGGAAGCGTCAGGAAGGCGATGCCTTTCGGACCGACAGCGCGCTCAGCCCCTGTAATCTGGTCGATATGACAGGACGAGCAGACTTCATCGAAGGGCAGCACGGCCATGTGATCGCGATTGTCGACGCTGGTATGGCATTCGGCGCAGGTATCAGGGATCCGGCGTCCCGGCTCGTTTTTCGACGCTATCTCAGGATAATGTTTCGTAAAATGCGAGACGTGATTGAATTTGACGCGCTGGCGGCGTTTGAACGGATAGGTCGAGAAATCCGGATGATTGCGGTCAAAATCATTGAACTGCACGGCATGGCACGAATGGCACTCAGCATCCGAGATTTCCGTTATGTCAAATTCGGTGCCTCTGTGATCTTCGTGACATGTGGCGCAGGTGATCGGGCTGTTCATCAACCCCGCCATCGGGAAGGCAATGTCCCGTACCAAGGATACTGGCGGCCTCGGGGTCGCATCAGCAACCTGCCGCAAACGCTGCAGATCGGTGTTCAGCATGACCGGCGTCGCCGTATGGGGATAGAAGGCGATCTGCTGCTCGATCTTGTGGCAATTCAGGCAGGCCAGCGTGTCGTTATTCGGATTGCGGGCCGTGAGGCTGTTGACCCAGCTTGTCAATCCAGTGCCGGAGGCCGTGTGGCATGCCTGACACTCCTTGATCGCAGCGTGGCCGCTCGCAAGCGGCCCGGGCATGAGGAAACTGCGTCCTCCGCCTAAAACGAACAGAATTGGAATAACGACAAGCAGGCCAGCGACGAGCAATAAAGTTGCTCTTACGCGTGTGGAGACCGCATCCTGACCGGCGTCAGCCTTTTGTCGTGGGCGTCTTGAACGTGCCATCTACCAGGCCCCTGAGGCAAAAGAATAGACTACAATCACATGGAAGAACGCGAGCACAAATAATCCATAGGTAAGTGGTAAGTGAACGAGCAGCCAGATTTTCGAGAGCTGCATTTGCACAAGTGCAAAATCCAAACGGTCCTTCTCCAGGACCAGTTGCTTTATGGCATGGAGTTTTTCGCGGCCTTCCTGGTTTAAGTAGCGGTCCAGCCCATCAATCTCCTCCAGCATTTTCTTCATGTGCCGCTGCGACCCAACCATGTGGCTGAGATAATTTTGCGGTCCGCCGAAAAATGGTCTGAGGGTGGATTTGTAGAAATCTTCCAGCCATGCCTGGTAAGGCGCCGTGGGAAGGGGCAATTCGAGCGTTTCTTCTTCCGGACGCGCCAGATTCATGGCGGCTACGGCGAGTTCCTTGTGTCGGCGCTTGGCGCGTTCAGGGCTCAACTCGTCCTGCCCGCGCAGTTTGGCCTGAGCGCCCCATTTCAGATAGGTTCCGAAAATGCCACTCAAGGAAACCAGCACGAGACTCAGCCACATCAGCCATTCATAGAATGAATCGGGCAGCGAATATTTGGTATGTGAAAGGAAAACGCCAATGATCACATAGCCGTTGAAGATATGAATGGACAGCCAGCTTTTATTCGAAATGAAGGAATTGCTGACAACCTTCCGCCGAGCATGAAACCAGATCTGCAAACCGATTGCGCTCGCGAGCAGCCAGCCGTCGAAATAGCTGCGGTCCCTGAGAGCGCTCTCATAAGCCCAGGCGAAATATGTCAAGATCAACGCGGTTGCAAGAATGCAGCCGGCGTGAATGAGCTTTCCCCGAATACGTGGACGCGCCTGAACAATTCGATTGGCGTCAGCGCCCGCAAACGGTTCATTGGCCATTGACAACGGAACATCCCCCAATCAGCGCTCTGCCATGTCTCACGGTAAAATCATCCTATTGGCGAGCAGCACCCTTATAAGTTTGTGGTCCGGGAATCAAACCGTCAATCCCGGCAAGCTGCGATCCATCATATTTTGATGTAAAGCCAACACTTATCTGGGCAATGCTTTCAGCAGCCGCGTTCAGCGCGGCAGCATTGTTTAACTTGAGGCCTGCAGTATGGCTCAATTGCACGATTTTTGCCAATTCAGGGACATTTGGCACCGCTGAGGCCGCCTGGGCAAGCTTCTTGCGCGCAACATCGGCGCGCTGCGCCATCTTGAAAGCGTAGAGCTTGCGGGCGTTCGCCTTTGCAATCGAACGCAGGGCCGTTTCAATTTCGACGGCCAGGCCTATGACATATAGTATGCGCTTGCGATTGACGTCGGCTTCCTGGTTCGATGCGCCCTTGGAGTACCAAGTATTGTGGCGCACTTCGCCCTGGGACCATGACACCAGATCGAATTGACTGCCGATTGAATGGCCCCCGACATTGACGAGATCTTCCTGAGGGACGACATGGCAACTGAAGCAGTTCTTGGCGATGCGATAGATGCTGGCCGTCCGGATCATGCCAAGCTGATCGGACTGCGCCCAGCGGGCCGCTTCCTCGGCAGGCGTTTCGGTGGCTTCCGTCTTGCCGCTGAATCCGCTGTGGACCTTGATCCAATCGCCGCCGGCGCCATGGCAGGATTCACAAGCGATGCCCGCAACCACCTTGGGCTTGTTCTTGGTCTGCTGAACGGTGAAATGACAGCTTAGACACAGGCCCTCTGACTTGATGCGGCGTATGCCCATGCGCTGCGCGATTTCCTTGCCTTTCGGGTTGCGCGGCATTTCGCGGAAGGTTTTGAAATGATGGCTTTCCTGCCATGCGGCAGATTCATCCTTGTGGCATTCGGAACAGGCGTTAGGCCCCTGTACCTTCGTTAGATCCTGTCCTTTGGCGACAGGCGCACCGGCGAATCCGAGTGCAAGAATGGCAATACCGGTAAACCGATGGATCTGGCGAAAATACATCTGTGTCATGGAACTCAACTGGCTGTGTGGCTTTAAGGGCTACATGGCGGCTCGTGCTGGCGAATATCTCGGCCTCACACGAGCTTCAGGTGATGGGAGAGCGAGACGCTCAAGCTTGCGCCGGGCGGCCATCGCATTGGGAAGCGGTAGCCAGGCGAAAGCCTTCGAAACTTTCGTTTCTTCTTCATCATGGTTGTTTGTGACGAATGGATCTGCGTAGCAAACCGCTCCGGCTCTGTCACAGATCTGCTTGATGTCTTCAACCATTGCGGGCACGCCGCAAGTGTAGACAACGTCACTTGGGTAAAGACGGGGTACGAAGTCCGTGGGGCGACCCTTGCGGATCGACTTGAATGGCGTCTGGGGCGCACTGCATACCGGCAGGATGCGGACATTGGGAAACTGCTTGAGACGCCCCAGCGCCGGCCCCATATAGAGCGCGTCCAGATTGCTACCGCCTACGATCAGCATGATCTTCCGGTTGGGATTTTCATGCAAGGCGGCGGCGATGATCGACCAGATCGGCGCAAAGCCGGTGCCGGTGGCGACCAGTATCATGCGGCTGTTTTCATTGGGACGGAAATAGGCCGATCCATACGGTCCGATGACGCTCAGCTTGGAGCCGGGTCTGAGCCTGCGGCCCAGTTCGGGCGTGACCTTTCCGCCTTTCATCCGGCGGATATGAAACCATATTGACCGCCCGTCGCTTTGTCCGCGCAAAGGGTGGGTCAGGCTGAACGGCCGTTGCGGGTAGCCGTTGAACTTCAACTGGGCATATTGTCCGGCGAGATAGGGGAAGGCTTTTTCAGTGCGTACTTCCAGCTGGACGACTTCCGCTGACAGGTTCCTCACGGAACCGACAACGCCGCGCACGGTTCTCATGCTCGGCATGTCCTGGACTTCTATTGAAACGTCACCAACCAACCGGCTCTGGCATGCATGGACGCATCCAGGCTGGGAGGACTGACCGCCTTGTACCTGGCCGTCATTCAGTTTGACGATACATGTACCGCAATGGCCGGCACGGCAGTCATATGGCACCTGGGCGCCGCCGCGCAGCGCGGCATCCAGAAGCTTTTCACCTTGTTTGGCCCGAATAACCTTGCCGTCAATTGTGATCTTGCAACTGCTTGCCATCAGAATTCCCTGAAATTTTACGTTCGAAATATCCGCTTCGACGCAATTACTAGGTCCGATTTGGGAGATCGGACGTGTTCCCCTGCTTCAGGCGGTCGATAGTGTTTTTGGCAGTCTGGCTGCCGCGCCCGTTTTAACCGCACCGTATTCCATTTTCTCCCTCCGCGATCCCCAAAATCGCGGTGCAGCGCCGAATCGCCGCAAACTCCATTTTCTGTCTATCGGGGTATCGTGGTGAGAGCGTGGCATGATTTCGGCAAGACTATAATCTTAAGCAAGAAATTGCTTCTCCGCGACACACGTTTTTTACGTGAAAGAAACAGTGTCAACGCATCTCAAGCATGGTCTTTCTCGTGAAAGGACGTGATATAATCGTGCTATGAAAGCGAGTCGAAAACACATGCTTAAAGCCGGGCCGTCAATGCCGGTAAAGGTGGAAACGCAGGCTGACAAGGGCCCAGAGCAGGGCGATGCCAGCTCGCCTGTGCCGCTATCGCAGCGCGCGATGGCCGCGCCGCCCTATCTGAGCGGGCTCAACCCTGAGCAGCGCGAGGCGGTTGAATCGCTCGACGGGCCGGTCCTCGTGCTTGCCGGGGCAGGGACCGGCAAGACGCGCGTCCTAACGACGCGGATCGCTCATATCCTTGCCACGCGCCGCGCCTTCCCCTCCCAGATTCTCGCCGTAACTTTCACGAACAAGGCCGCCCGCGAGATGAAGGAACGGGTCGGCCAGCTTGTCGGCGGCGCGGTGGAAGGCATGCCCTGGCTGGGTACGTTTCACGCCATCGGTGCGCGCATTCTGCGCTATCATGCCGAACTTGTCGGCCTGCAACCGTCATTTACCGTTCTTGATACAGACGATCAGCTTCGCCTCCTGAAGCAGGTGATCGAAGCCGACCGGCTCGATATCAAGCGTTGGACCCCGCGTCATCTGGCGAGCCTGATCGATAGCTGGAAGAACCGTGGCCTTGCGCCGGACAAGACGCCCGCCGGTGAAGCCTTCGCATTCGGCAATGGCAAGGGCGCGGAGCTTTATGAAGCCTATCAGAAGCGGCTGAAAGAGCTGAACGCCGTAGATTTCGGCGATCTTCTGCTTGAGAACATCCGCCTGTTTACAGAAAATCCGGAGATTCTCAACAGTTTCCACGACCGTTTTCACTTCATTCTTGTCGATGAATATCAGGACACGAATGTGGCGCAATATC
>JAHQVI010000046.1 GCA_019634405.1 Hyphomicrobiales bacterium | reverse complement strand
GATCGCGCCATTATTGCTCCAGCTCGCGCCGGCGACATTGCCGCGCGGCAATGCGGCAAGCTGAGCCGCAACCGCCGCTTCAACGGCGTCAGCGAAACCGGGATCATCCGTAATCAGAATGGATTGCGCCGCCTCGTCATTCTCGGCCTGGGCAAGCAGATCGCTTGCCACCCATTGCGGATCGCTCGAACCATCCGCGACAATGAGAACTTCCGACGGTCCCGCGATCATATCAATGCCGACCGTGCCAAAAACCTGCCTCTTGGCGGCGGCGACATAGGCATTGCCAGGCCCCATGATCTTGGCGACCGGCTCGACGCTTTGCGTACCGTAAGCCATCGCGGCCACGGCCTGCGCGCCGCCTATGGGATAGATCTCCTGCACGCCGCCAAGCTTTGCCGCAGCCAGCACCAGCGGATCAATCTTGCCCTGCGGCGTCGGCACGCACATCGCCATACGCGGCACGCCCGCCACTTTTGCCGGAATTGCGTTCATCAGCATTGATGAGGGATAGCTGCCCTGCCCGCCCGGCACGTAGAGACCGACGGCTTCAATCGCGGTCCAGCGATGGCCGAGCTGCGCACCGGTTTCGTCAGTAAAACTGTCATCCAGGGGAAGCTGTCTGCGGTGATACGCCTCGATACGGCCGGCAGCGAGATCCAGTGCGTCCAGCGCATCCTTGTCAGCCGTAGCGATGATCCGTTCGATCTCGGCATCAGTCAGGCGAAGTCTTCCAGCTTCCAGCGCGACGCCATCGAAACGCCACGTATAATCCACCAGAGCGGCGTCTCCGCGCTGGCGTACATCGGCAATAATCGTGCGAACCGCCTCGTCGACATCGGCCGACTGTTCACGCTTTAAAGCCAGTAATTCACGGAAATCGGCTTCGAAAGCCGGGTCGCGATTATTCAAACGACGAACCATATGACTATCTGACCTGTTTTTGTTTCGATGCGTCTTCGGGATGTTCCGGCTTAATGCGCGTTTTCCAAACCGGCCCGAGATCGCGCAATTCCGCCTCTACGCAATCGGCCGCAAGCCGGATAGCGCCGCCGCCGGCGAAGACCAATGTTATATGACCGCCGACTCCATCGGTCACTTCGTGATCGATCGCCAACAATTCCAGGGCGATTCCCTCGCTGCTATTGAGCGGAATAGCCTTGTACTGAGCGCTTTGGATCTTCTCAAAACGCAGCGCCGCCTGACGCCGGTCGTAAAAACCGTTGTCCTCGCTGGTCCAGTCAAACCGGCTCAGGATGGCGACAAACCGCTTCTCATTGGGAAGATACGCCATTTCATCGACGCGCACGATCGCGTCCTGCAAATGGGCGGAAATGATTTGCAGATCCTCTTGATCCAGGGCGATGAGCTTCAATTGTGGCATGACATGGGTAATCGTTGAATTTCATTAGAGATATGTTGGCCGAGAGCGAAATGGCAAGCAATGAATTATTCTGTGTGCGACATGCGCCGGATTTACGGAATAGGTGATTGCACGAATTTACAGCGCAACGCTCCTCGTGTAGTGTTTAGACATGATCGGAAAAGTGGGTAACGAACTCGGATCACCCCCCACGGCCTCCCTGGCGATCACCCTCTATCCGGGACCAATTCAGTCAATCGCAGCGCGCTCTTTTCAATGCTGGCGCGATTCTGTTCCCGTACTTACCACACATATGGCTCCAAACATTGTCATCAACCACAGCACCGCATCCCGCCGGGCCAGACTGGCAGGCTGTCGCACAGGACTACGGCAACCGCATTCTCTCCGTCAAAGAGATCTGCCTCCTGCATGGCGTTAGCCGGACGCGACTATATCAGCGCGTCCATGACGAGCAGTGGCCGCGACGTCACCAGCCCAGCAAATATTCCGCGAAACGCATCATGTCCTCCGCCGAGCACATGCCGAACCGCCTCCTACGCGCACTGGATCTGAAAATGACCGAACTGGAAAACTGCATGACCGCGAATGCCGATGCGCCATCCGCTGCCGATTGCGAACGCAATGTCCGTACGCTGAACACGCTGGTCGGGCTGTTCGAAAAATTAAAGAAACAGGATATGTTAGATAAAAAGGCCCTGCACAGCGCCAATAGCGGAAGCGCCGCCGCTCCCGATGCGGATACATTACGCCGTGAACTTCTTGAACGGTTGCAGCGTCTCAATCGCGGAAAAGCGGGTGAGGCCGAGGCCGTGCAGGACGACCGGTAGGCGCGCGCCCAAGCTGATGGAACCCTTATAATGCGGACCGCAACTGCGGACGCTTTACGCGGCGCGCTGGCGAATTTGGCCGGCAATGCCGATCACGAACAGGCGGTTGAGCGGTATCTCGCCAGATTGAGCGCCGGAGAAGCCGAATTCCTTCTCCATGACTGGCTGCTCTGGGCGCGGGAAGACCAGCTCCCGCCTACACTTTCACAAGGCGGCGCGGACTGGACGACATGGCTCATTCTCGGTGGGCGCGGCGCGGGCAAGACGCGCGCAGGCGCTGAATGGGTTCGCGGGCTGGCGCTGGGAAAGCCCCCTTTCGCCACCGCCCCCGTCGAGCGGATCGCGCTGGTTGGCGAAACGCTGGGCGATGCCCGCGCCGTGATGATCGACGGCCCTTCCGGCCTAATGGCAATTCACCCCACAGGTGAAAAGCCGTCCTATAACGCAACTCGGCGCGAGCTGACCTGGCCAAACGGCGCAGTCGCCCGGTTGTTTTCGGCCGACGACCCCGAATCTCTGCGGGGCCCGCAATTCGGCGCGGCCTGGGCTGATGAGATTGCCAAATGGCGCTATGCACAGGCCACATGGGACATGCTGCAATTCTGCTTGCGGCTGGGCGACCATCCACGTCAGGCCGTCACGACGACACCGCGCCCGATCCCGCTGCTCAAGCGCCTGATGGCGGATCGCGCAACGACCATCAGCCGGACGCGCACCGCGGATAACGCATCGAATCTCGCGCCTTCCTTTCTGGGCGCCGTCGTCGGCAGCTATGAAGGCACACGGCTGGGCCGGCAGGAACTTGACGGCGAACTGATCGAGGACAGGCCGGACGCCCTCTGGCAGCGCGACATCATCGAAAGGATCCGAATTCGCGAGGCTCCGCCAATGGAGCATATTGTCGTGGCGGTTGATCCGCCCGTGACCACCGGCCCGCGCGCCGACGCGTGCGGCATCGTCGCAGCGGGCCGCACCGAAAATGGCCAGGCAGTCATCCTCGCCGACGCCACGGTGCAAGGCGTTCAACCTCTCGATTGGGCGCAAGCCGCTGCCAGCCTCTATCAATCCCTCGAGGCCGATAGCATTGTCGCAGAGGTCAACCAGGGAGGCGAGTTGGTCGCCGAAATTATTCGTCAGGTTGTGCCTACGATACCAATTCGGCAGGTGCGCGCAACACGGGGCAAGTACCTAAGAGCGGAACCCGTCGCCACGCTCTACCAGCGCGGCCTTGTCGCACATGCGGGACAATTTCCCGAGCTTGAAGACCAGATGTGCGATTTCGGACGGGGCGGCCTCTCCAACGGCGCAAGCCCGGACAGGCTCGATGCGCTGGTCTGGGCTTTAACGGAGCTGATGGTGAACAACTGGTCCGGACCGCGAGTCACGGCGTTGTAGGACGGCACATGCAATGTCCGCGCAATGTAGATATCGGCCGAGTTCATTTACCATAGGCTACTGACAATACTGTAGATTTCTTAATTCAGGCAGCCAGAGCCGCTTTTGCGCCCAGATTGCGCCCTACTGTCCACACCGCAAATTATTGGGGGTAGGACAGGAATGGCGCTCGTCGTCTGCCATGCCATAGCTTATATACAGATTTTGAGTGCCGGATATAATCTCTGGGGCGTCAATCCGCTGATTATCTTCGATATTCCGTTCGGCCGGAATACGATCATGATCGGCCTTTTCATGATCATTCAGATCCTGGGCTTTGTTGGCGCGATCATGATCCTGCAGCAAGGCAGACGGCTGGGCTTTATCCTGTCGATTCTCCATCATGTTCTGCTTCTGCCAGCGCTTGTGATCACCGGCACCGGCCTTGTCGTGCTGATGGATGACCGCCTCAACCTGACCTTGCTGTTCATGAATACGCCGAATGGCGGGGATGTCGGCCTGTACTGGTCGTTGGGATGGAACACCGTATTCAAGCAGGTCACAGCCAATGTCGTAACCGGCTCAACCTATATCGGCGTCAACCTGTTTGCGATGGCCTGCATATTTCAGCTTTGGGTTGGAATGGATGAGCTGGAAGCAGCGGCCATGCGGCAACAAAAGGAGATGCGCCGGCGCGAGAGGCAGGCGACGCGCAAAAAACCGCTGGCGCTGCCTGCGCCGCAAAGACGCGATGAGCCACCCGAAAGACTTGCGCGTCCACAACAAGCCTTTCCGCAAGAACGCATGAGACCGCCGCGTGACGCGCGTATGCGGCCGCCGCAAGCAGAACGCCAGTCAAGACGCCCCCCGTCGCGTCGGGATGGTTGATTGGGCGGCGCGAAGATTAGCGATAGCCCGTTGGCGATTGGGAGAGGGGCGGCAGCGCTCAACAATCGGCACGCGGAAGATTTATGTCATTCGGGACATTGCCGGTATGCAATCCCGCACAGGCGAGGCCCCAGGCATCAGCCCAGTTTGATCCCTACTTTCAAGGGAAGTTTTCACAAGACGGACGCCTTTGTCCTAAAGGTCGGTCGCGCTCAGACTGAAGATAAGGTTTCGCGATGGAGCGATCCGCAATTTCGGCTTGAGCGCTCAGCTCTTCGGCCACCGCAACAAAATTGTTAAAAGTGCCCAACGGATTTCATTAAAGCGTCTTCTTATTCTCATGCGGCCAACGGGAATGTGCGCGATCACGCTCGAAATACTATCGAGAAAGCGTACCCATTTTAAATAAAACCGCCAATACAGAACATTCGCAATTTGTTCCAATCAGAACTCCGCATTTATTGATAAGCCCGCACGCTAGAGAGACGATATGCCCCTAAACAACTCCGTAACGTCGTTTTTGAGTGAAGCGTTCCGTTCCTTTGCCACGCCCCCGTCCAGAAAATCCTCCGCGACCGCCGCGCTGTTCGCCGTCCACCACACCGGGCAACCGGTCTGGTCGCCGCGCGATTATGCGGCGTTTGCGCGGGAAGGCTATGCGCGCAATCCGATCGTCTACCGCGCGGTGCGGATGATTGCGGAAGGAGCGGCCTCGGTACCGGTCCGGCTGTTTGAGCATGGCTCAGAGATCAATGAGCATCCGCTGCTCGATCTCCTCGCCCGGCCCAACGCCGGCGCATGCGGTCCTGACATGATGGAGGACTGGTATGGCTATCTGATGCTGGCGGGCAATGGCTATATCGAGGCGATCGGCGTCGGCGGAAGCCCGCGCGAGTTGCATGTGTTGCGGCCTGACCGGATGAAGATCGTGCCCGGCGCGGATGGCTGGCCGGAAGCCTATGATTACAGCGCCAACGGGCTAACAACGCGCTTTGCCCAGGCGCCGGAGGATGGCGTGCGGCCAATCCTGCATATGGCGCTGTTCAATCCGTCGAATGATTATTACGGCATGTCGCCGATCGAAGCGGCGGCAATTGCGGTCGATCTGCACAATGCCGCGTCGCACTGGAACAAGGCGCTGCTCGATAATGCGGCGCGGCCATCGGGTGCGCTGATCTACGGCGCAGGCGGCGGCCGGATGACCGAGGAGCAGTTCCGGCGGCTGAAAGCGGAGCTGGAGGCGAATTATCAAGGCGCGGTCAATGCCGGGCGGCCGATGCTGCTGGAAGGCGGGCTGGACTGGAAGTCGATGTCAATGTCTCCGGCGGAGATGGATTTCATGGAAGCCAAACATGCCGCCGCGCGCGAGATCGCGCTGGCGCTGGGCGTGCCGCCAATGCTGCTTGGCATTCCGGGCGACAACACCTACGCCAACTTTGCCGAGGCAAACCGGGTGCTATGGCGGCAGACGATCCTGCCGCTGGTGAACCGGACCCTGAAGGCGCTCTCGGTATGGCTCGGACCGCAATTTGGCGGCGGGCTTGAATTGCGGGCGGCGGCAGACAAGGTCGATGCATTAAACGGCGACCGTGCGACACTGTGGGACCGGCTGCAGCGCGTGGATTTCCTGACCGTGGATGAAAAGCGCGCGGCGGCCGGTTATGGGCCGCTCGGCACCGAGCGCTGAGATGCGCCAGCCCTAGCCCTGTTACGCTGTGTCTCGCCCGCCTTGCAGATGCGCAGGCGCCGCCGCGCAGGTGTCCCAGGATTTTGCTTTTCACTGGTGACATCCATGATAGCTGCACTACACGGCAAGACGGCGCACAACGGATTTTCCGCCCGCAATCCTATAAGGCAGCCGCAGCGTCTTTTTACCCGAAATTGGGACCGGTCGCTGATCCTGGCGGGCATCGCAAATTTTCGCCTATCCAACCTTGCCGCTCATTCGCCCCCGCCTATTCAGGAGATAAACGATTGCTGCAATCAACCAGCGCTCGCCAGCGCGGGGCCCAGTCGGCATGTCCGACACACGCCGCAAATGGCCGTTTCGAAGGCTATGCCAGCCTGTTTGGCCGCGAGGACAAGGGGCGTGACATCATCATGCCGGGTGCGTTTCGCGCATCGCTGAAAAGGCGTGGCGCTTCCGAGGTGCGAATGCTGTTTCAGCACGATCCAGCCCAGCCGATCGGCATATGGGAGCGGCTTGCCGAAGATAGCCGCGGCCTGCATGTCCGCGGACGGCTGATCGGGGAAGTCGCCCGCGCCCGCGAAGTCCTCGCTCTGCTGCGAAGCGGCGCGATCGACGGACTGTCCATCGGCTTCAACACACGAAAGGCCGTCCGTGACGCGCGCACCGGGCAAAGGCGCATCTATGAAATCGACCTCTGGGAAATCTCCATCGTGACATTCCCGATGCTGCCATCCGCCAAGGTCAGCGCGGTGGAATACGCAGCGGTCTGACCCAACGCCCCGGTTACATTCGAACAAGGCTGCGCGCGGATCTCACGCGAGCGCCTTCCCCTGCCTGGCGTCGTGCTCGCCCCACACCTCCCTGGCGGCTTGCAGCGCAATGTTTCGCGGCTCCCTGAGGCCCTACCACCTCTCCGCGCGCTCCCCCCGCGCGGCGCGGCCCCGCCAGGCAGGGGCTCCCTGTATTGGAGCACCGGTCCGAAAAGTGGATGCCCCTTTTTTGAGGCAAATCCGACGCTTGAACAAACAAACAGAGCGCCACAGCCAACTCCAGCCAAAGGCGCAGCGCTCCAGACCGGCCGGAAGGCCATAACCCCATATCAACCAGTGAGGATGACATGACGGATTACAACGCTCCCGGCTGCGACCCTCTATCGCTCGCCATTGACACACACGAATGGGAGAACAAGGCAGCACGGCCCGCCGCCTACGAGGCGGACGATGCGCAGAACAAGCTGCTCTACGCATTCGAGGCCTTCAAACAAACCAACGACCAACGCCTCGATGAGATCGAATGCCGCATGTCTGCCGATATCGTCACGACTGACAAGCTGGACCGCATCAACCGGGCGCTTGACGATTACAAGAGCACGGTCGACCAGCTCGTTCTGAAATCGGCGCGCCCCCAGCGCGGCGGCGCCGGCCATTCGGGGACCTTGGCGAGCGAACATAAGAGCGCGTTTGAAACCTATATGCGGCGCGGCGAGTCCGGCAATCTGCGTCATATCGAGCAGAAAGCGTTATCGGCCAGCTCCGATCCCGATGGCGGTTATTTCGTGCCCGAGGAAATCGAGACGCAGGTCATGCGCGCGCTGAACGCCGCCTCGCCGATCCGGTCAATTTCCAGCAATCGTAGAATCTCGGCAAATACCTATAAGAAGCCGTTCACAACAACCGGCGCGGCGACAGGCTGGGTCGCGGATGGAGGAAGCCGTGCGCCGACGGATACCCCCATATTGGCAGAGCTCGCCTTCCCGACGATGGAGCTTTACGCCATGCCTGCCGCAACGCAGACATTGCTGGAAGAT
>JAHQVI010000045.1 GCA_019634405.1 Hyphomicrobiales bacterium | reverse complement strand
CCGCACCGGTCCTCGGGACTTTCGGATGAGTCGGCCCTTTCAGCCTGATGCGTTGCGGAAAGGGATGATTGATCAGGCGGCGGCGCAAGCTATAGCGCCTGCGAAATCGGATCGCAGCGTCATTGTTCCAGGCGTCCCTCGCTTCTATGACGCCCTTTTCGCCGAATATGCGGATCTGGTGATCATGAGGCGCAACGATCGAGCAGGTCAGACGCGCAACCATCCCGCTTTCAAAAAACAGGGTCGCCACGGAAAAATCCGGCGCCGCGCCGCCATCTGCGAGTTTTCCCGGAATGACATCCGCCGAAGCCGCAACCACAGTCTTCACGGACCCGAAAACGCCGATCAGCCAGGTCAGATAATAGCCGGCATGCTCCAGCGTGCAGCCGACGCGCATCTCATCCTCATAGGGCCAAGGCGCGCCCGACTCGCTGAACCATTTGTCGTGCGGGGCCTGCGGAATGAAGTCGTCATCCAGTTCGGCATAGACGAGACGCGGTTTTCCGCAGATTTCGGCGCGAATGGCCGCTGCGAGCGTCTGGGCGGCTTCGCTCAATATACTGCATGGCGCGGACGCCAGCATCAGGCCGCGTTCGGCAGCAATTTCATGGAGAGCAAAGGCGTCTTCCATGTTCATCGCCAACGGCTTTTCCGAATAGACGTGGAACCCGGCGTCAAGACATGCGCGGCTGATCTCGTAATGCGAATCCGGGTTGGTCAGATTGAGGATCAGCCTGCCTTCCGGCTGCGAACGAAGGATCTCTTCAAGTGAAGCGGCGGGCGTAACGCTCCAATATGCGCAAAAAGCCGCCAGACGATCCGGGTCGCGATCGTACACGCTGACAATCCTGATGTCAGGAAATGTCGCCAGGGACTTCATATACAGGTCCGCCACGAACCCGCATCCAATGATATGAATTTCACTCATTTACTTATCCGAAACGCGACGGCAGGCACGTACACATAGGATTCATTGAATACACCTATAAAGATAAGCATTACTTAAAACTTGCTGTAGTTTGCCGCAGTTTGGCCCGGAAGCGGTCATGCGGAGCGAGACACAACATCAAGACGTCCCCCGATTAAATGACACAACCTCATCCCATACCGGGTTACGGTCTCCAGGAAATCGCAGCCCGCCCCATGCGCCATACCGACTGACAGGAGCCATCTCGACGAATTTTGACGGGAACTCGCCGCCCATCTCGATGAAACGCTGGAACATCGCCTTGTAATTGGCGGCGTCTTCCTGCGTGTGATTGCAATTGTGATAGAAGTCGATGAAGCGGTTATAGTCTTCCTGGCTCAGAGCGTAGGCGAACGCCGGATCATTGTGATTGCCGCCCTCATACTGAATAAGGCCGAGCCCATACGCGTCGGCAACGCGCTTTTGCTGTTCCCAGAAGCCGAAAACCTCTTCCAACGCCACCGCACATTGCTCGTTGACGACGCGATTGAAATGGCTGTAGAGCGTGGGTTCGCCGCCAGCCTTCCAACGCCGCTCGCTCTCATCCATAAGGGCAAATGTCTCCGCCTTGCGCTCTTCTTCGAATCGCGGCCCCCAATAGCCGGTGACAGCCACATCGTCGAACAGATCACGGATCGTGATTTCAGGCGCGTGCTCTGCGATATAGGTGTTGACGCCTTCGATCATGCGGTTGGTCGTATCCGCCAGAACGACAAAGGTCGCAAGAACGCCGCGCCATCTCTTGCGGTTCTCCGGGCCGTAGACCTTGCGAACGACATTCATGCAATGCGCAGCGAGATAGCCGGCCATCTTGTGATGATCATCGTTCTCGAATTTTCCACGCGCCTGCGCTGCAAGCCAGTGAGGTCCGTTGAATATCCAGTTCCACAGTTCATTGCTGAACTCGAAAAAACTGATGAGCGGGGCGTCGATTGTGTCACGGAAATAGGCGGCGAACTGCGTGACTTCGGCTTCGATGCTGGCCAGATCAAAAGGTGCGGTCAGCGTCGCGCCCTCAGCGGCGAACGGCGCAAAAGCCGTCCCGTCGAGTTCCGCAAGCTCAAATGTCCCTGCCTGCTGATCCGCATTGAGAACGGTGTAGCTGTTCCGTTCCGCATCTTGCCAATTGGTCAGAAATGGGATCACCTTGTCGCCATCGGCCCAGTTATGGCCGGGCGCGCTCACCTTAGCCGGATTGGTGTTCTCGATAGACTGAATGGCGGAAAGCTTTTTCGTGCCATAGACATTCGGAAAACACAGCCAGGGATGTGAACCGACATCCTTTGCCAGCTTCGACATCACGTCCAGCGGCATGCCGCCCTTGATAAAGGGCTGGCCGGTTCCCCCACCCCAGGAGAAATAGTCCTGCTTCGGAATATCCGAGAAACGCAAAGTCGAGCGATTGCTGTTCGTGACCTGCCAGTCCATAAAGCGGATAATGCCGGATCCTTCCCTGACGACCTTGAGCCAGTCCGGATCGAACAACTCGCCAGCATCCAGCCGATCCTCATGCCTTGCCTCACACAGCCGGATATTGCGCGGCGGGTTCTCCGGATCGATTTCGGCGAAGGAAACCCAGTATTCTTGAACATTTTCGGGCCAAACCCAGACCATACGATTGCCTGAACGCGGAATGTCCGTGGCCCCGTTCAACGAGACATGCCTGGCGTCGCCATCCCACTTCAACACCCATTCCTCACCGGCGCGGGCGTACCCGCCCGCCGAGACATTGTCCGGCCGGGCAAAAAACAGACGCGACATCGACGTGATGCGTTCAGGCAGAGGGCGGAGCAGTTCCCCATTCTCATCAAGAAACCGGCCCCAGGCCGAATTTGGCATCCCCAGCGGGATCTCGCTGTCGTAGTTCACATCACCGGCAACGATCCGGATGCCGGCCGCTTGTTTCCAGACATTGAGTAGCGAATAAAAACCTGAAAAATAGTTCAGCCCGTGCAGCCCGAGACAGATCCGGCCAAACGTCTCGTCTCCGGTTGCATACAATGGCAGGCGCGCATCAATAGCAGCAGCGAGTGTTGCAGATGAGACGCCAGCGAGCAAAGCGCGTCGGGATACTTGCGGCACGATATTCCCTCAGAAAGCTCGTATATGTATTGATATTCCGATGTATGAATTTTTAATACAACTGACGCAACATCACACGAATGGCAATCCACTTTTTACTAAATTCATGTAGTCTTTTCTGAATATAATTAATGCTGAATTCAACGCCTCGTGAAAAAAAAGATCATGCACCAGCATTCTCAAATCCTGCTGATCGCCGAAGCCGCCAATCCCGAATGGGCAAGCGTTCCCCTGATCGGATGGAGCTTGTACCGTGCGCTGAACGAAATCGCCCATGTGCATCTGGTCACGCATATTCGGAACCGTGACGCCGTGCTGGCCGCCGGCCTCATAGAGGGTGAGGACGTCACGATCATCGACAACGAAAAAGTTGCCGGACCGGTCTGGAAAATTGCCAGCAAACTCAAAGGCGGTGACGGCAAGGGCTGGACGACGCTGGCGGCTTTCAGTTCCCTGTCCTACTATTTTTTCGAAATGGAAGTCTGGCGGCATTTCAAGGACAGGCTGGGCGCAGGAGAGTTCAATCTCGTCCACCGCATCACGCCGCTCAGTCCAACGCATCAAAGCCTGATCGCCCGGCGTTTGTATAAGCTCGGCGTTCCTTTCATCGTCGGCCCGCTGAATGGTGGCGTGCCGTGGCCGAAGAAATTCATAGACCGTCAGCATGCAGAGCGCGAGTGGCTGTCTCATATTCGCGGACTTTACAAGCTGATGCCCGGCTACCGCTCGACGCTTAAATACAGCTCGGCCATTATTGCGGGCTCGCAGCACACGCTCAAGGCCGTCCCGGACTGGGCGCAGGACAAATGCGTCTACATTCCGGAAAACGCCGTCGATCCTCAACGCTTCAACCTGCGGCGCACGCGCAAGGCGACCGTTCCGTTAAAGGCGGCGTTCATCGGACGGCTGGTTCCCTACAAGGGAGCCGACATTTTACTTGAGGCGGCGGCCGAGTTTTTGCGCGGCGGACGGCTTGAGATCGATATCGTTGGCGACGGTCCGGAGCGCGTTGCGCTGGAAGAGCTGGCCGGGCGTATTAACGTTGCCGATCATGTCCGCTTCCACGGATGGGTTCCTCATGCAAAAGTTCAGTCAGTGCTGGCAAGTTGCGATTTTATGGCATTGCCGAGCGTGCGCGAGTTTGGCGGCGGCGTGGTGATCGAAGCCATGGCTTTGGGCGTAACCCCCGTTGTCGCCGATTATGCGGGACCGCCTGAATTGATAGATGAGGGCACCGGCATCAAGGTCGGCTTCGACGACAAGCAGAGCCTCGTGTCGAATTTCCGCAATACCATCGGCGCATTGATCGATGCGCCTGGACAACTCGACAAGATGGGTGCTGCGGGTCTTGAAGCGGTTAAAGAGAAATACACGTGGCAGGCCAAGGCCCGGCAGATCGAGGCAGTTTATGACGCTGTTCTTGCAGGTCGGAAAAAGCTGGAACTTCTGAACGTTGGCCTCACCGCCCCTGCTTAATCCCGACGGTGCGAGCCAGGATTGTTTCATTCATTCTGTGTAGGCCAACCATGCTAAACCCCACGATAGAAGTCCCCACACCTCGCGCTCAAACGCCAAACCAGCCAATGCGTCTTGGCTATCTGGTTCCCGAATTCCCTGGCCAGACCCATATATTCTTCTGGCGTGAAATCGGTGAATTGAGAAACCTTGGCGTCGATGTACACTTAATCAGCACACGGCTTCCTCATGCCAGCATCATCTCGCATAGCTGGTCAGATGATGCGATGAAGCAGACCCTCTATCTCCGCAAGCTCGGCCTTGGGGACGCCGTAAAAGCGCTCAGAAACCTGCCGGTTCTTGCGCAGCGCGAATTGCGTGGAATGATGCTCCACAGCGGCAAACAATCGCGCACGGACATATTGCTCAGCATACCGCTCGCGGCAAAACTGCTACGCGAATGCGCCGAGCGCGGCATCGGCCATGTCCATGTCCATTCCTGTGGCCGCGCTGCGCTCATCGCGGCGGTGGCGAACCGGATCGGCGGCCTCAACTATAGCATAACCCTTCACGGTCCGCTTCAGGATTACGGTCCGCTTCAGGATTTCAAATGGCGTCATGCGTGCTTCGCCACGATCATTACCAACAAGCTGAAAAGTGAGGTAGAGAGCGAACTTGCAGGCAATCTTCCCGATCAGCTCATCATTCAGCCAATGGGCGTGGATACCGAGCGCCTTTCGCGTGATACGCCGTACACGCCTTTCGACCAGTCACAGACGCTGCGTATTTTCGCTTGCGGCCGCCTGCATGTCGTCAAAGGGCATCAGGTGCTTATCGACGCGGTCGGCATATT
>JAHQVI010000007.1 GCA_019634405.1 Hyphomicrobiales bacterium | reverse complement strand
GATCTGACCGAGCCGGGTGAGCGCGTCATGCTTGCCGAAGGCGGCAATGGCGGCTTTGGCAATGCGCGTTTCAAGACCTCGACCAACCGGGCTCCACGCTTTGCCAATCCAGGTCAGGACGGCGTGGAAATGACGATCTGGCTACGGCTTAAACTGCTTGCCGATGCCGGGATTGTCGGGTTGCCCAATGCGGGCAAATCGACCTTTCTGGCGTCCGTCAGCGCAGCCAAGCCCAAGATTGCCGATTATCCGTTTACAACTCTGCATCCAGAACTTGGCGTTGTGCGCATCCGCGACGCCGATTTCGTGCTGGCCGATATTCCCGGGCTGATCGAAGGCGCTCATGAGGGTGTTGGCGTTGGCGACCGTTTTCTGGGGCATATTGAGCGCTGCCGCGTCATTTTGCATCTGGTCGATGTTAACGAGGCCGATGTTTCTGACGTCTATCGGACGGTGCGCCATGAGTTGCACGCTTATGGTGCGGGGCTGGACAAGAAGCGGGAGATTGTTGCCCTGTCCAAATGCGACACGGTGAGCGACGACGTTGCAGCGGAGCAGGCGGAAAAGCTGTATAAAGCCTGCAGGAAAAAGCCGTTTTTGCTTTCATCCGTTAGCCGGAAAAACATTGATGACGTGCTTTTGCGGCTGGTCCGGGTGATCCAGGGTGAAGAGGAGCGCGAAGCCGAGGGTCTGGATGAGGCTGAGGACGCTATCTCGGGATGGTCGCCGCTCGATCGGTCGTGACATAGCATCAGCATATCGCGACATATCATTGATAATACGTTGTTTTGCTTAGTCAAACCTACAGCAATTCACTTTCGCGTTCAGAAATGAAACGCGGGACGACTATATTGCCGCACCCCTGCCCACAGGCCGGATTCCTGCCGTAATTTGAGCGCTTATCCCCTCGCTTGTTTACAACAAGTAGGGAATTTTGAATGTTTAGGCGTAAAGTGTACGGTCTGAGTGTGGCCACTATTATTGCTGTCGCGGGACTGAGCGGCGCGGCGCAAGCGAGTTGCGGAACGGCATCCTGGTACCAGTCAGGCAAAGTCACGGCGAATGGCGAGCGCTATAAACCGGACGGCGTTACCGCCGCCCATCGCACCTTGCCGTTCGGCACGCGCGTTCAGGTCACGAACAGGCGTACCGGTCGAAGCATTGTGGTGCGCATCAATGATCGCGGACCATTCATCCGCGGACGCATCATCGATCTGTCACGCGGTGCAAAGCGCAAATTGGGCATGGGCGGTCTCGCTCAGGTCTGCCTCAAAGTTCTCGGCAAGTCGAAAAGACGCCGTAGCTAAGGTGCACGGCTGTCAATCGCGCTTGGAACACATCCAGTTTAAGTTGGTTCATAGTAGGCACTCGCCGAAGGCCGCCTTGCTGAAGGGGGAAGATACAGCTCTTGTTGACGGGCGTTGCCCCCAGCAGGAGCTATGTCTATGCCTATGTCCGGAGACAATTTTCACGAATAACAACATGATAAGCCAAGCCGGAAAGAAGTTTCCTCTCAGCGGTCGCGCTCGCAACTCCGCGTGTTTATTGGATCTGATTGAGTCTTGGCCCTACAGCATTTGTCGTAAGCCTATATAAACGGAAAATGCTGTGGCGCGCCAGATCTCTTACCTGCACCAGCGATGCTGATCCGGTTTGGTTGCGTATGCATCAGAGTTGCCGGGGTATTACGCTGACATGATCAGGAAGAGATATCCGTAATAGGAGGAATTGCGCCGGTAATCGTCGATCTCGGCCTGCTCCTTGTCAAGGACCATCAGGGCGGTTGCGTCATCGCTATATTTGTCGCGTAACACCTTGATGCGCGCCTCCAGCGGCTCGTAATAGTTGAGCCAGTCCTGTTCCGGCAGCGTGAAATCCCCGAGCAGCTTATAGCCGCAAGTTTCTACAATCTCGCGGCAGCCTTGCGGATCGCGCATCGTGGGATATTCGGAGAACGCTTCCACGGTTTCCGCCGGCGGTTCGGGGCGCAGCCAGACCGGCTCGGTCAATGCGATGCGCCCGCCCGTTTTCAGATGCGGCTTCCAGCTTTCAAGCGCATTGCGCAGACCCATGATGTAGGCAGCGCCCTCGCACCAGATCAGATCGAGCGATCCCGGCCCGGTAGGCAAGTGGGCCATGTCGCCTTCGACAGCCGTCACGCGATTGAAGACGCCTGCATCTGTCGTCTTGCGCTGGACGGCGCGCAGAAAGGGCGCGTGATTGTCAAGCGCGTCGATAATTGCGCTGGGCAGGAGGCGGGCCAGATCCATTGTCTGGCGTCCCGGGCCGCAGCCGACATCGAGAAGCTCGGCGCGCTCGGGAAAGGAGCCGGCAAGTTCGAGCGCGCGCTTTGTCGAATCGAAACTGCCCGGCCCCTCCTGCGGCAGCCCGCAATGGATTTCGAAAAAGATGTCAATTTCTCTGGAGTCCGACATTCACGCCTCCGTCAAAATTCATAAATGCGTTGTCATTTGTCCTATTTCAAATCTTGCACCACCGCCGCGCAATCTCCAAAAACGCAGCGCGCGCCTGTTCGATTCGGTAGATATGACAATACTCATCGGTCTGATGCGCCAGATCGGGCTCGCCGGGACCGAGAATAACGGTCGGCGGATGGCCGTAACCGCGCCCCAGCGCTTCGGCGTCGGTGAAATAGGTCGCAATGTCCGGTGTATGCCGCTCGCCGCTGATCTCCGCCACGATTTCGCAGACGTCGCTGTACCAGGGGTCATCCGGCTTGGTATAGACCGGCGGCGAATATCCCATCTTCTCAAAGCCGACATCACTGCCGCCGATTTCGTTAAGCTGAGCCATCACGTCTTCGTCGCTCAAGCCAGGCACCATGCGGATGTCGAGCCCCATCTTGGCTTCGTCAGGGATGGAGTTGATGTTCATACCGCCGTGAAACCAGCCAATATTGAGCGTCGGAAGCGCGGCGGGCAATGAGCGGCCCTCTTCGAGGCGGAGCGTCTCAAGTTTCGCCGCTACGCGCGCCGCCTTGTAAACAGCGTTGTCACCGGTTTCGGGGCGCGATCCGTGCCCCGTGACGCCGGTCGCATGGCCTTCGACCCAAAGCACGCCCTTATGACCGTTGAGCGGTCGGTTCGAGGTCGGTTCCGCAATCAGCATCGCGCCCGCCTCGCCCAGCGCGCCGTCTTGCGAGACGAGATAGTTCGAGCCCTGGCAGCCGCGTTCTTCCGCTGCGGTGATAACCAGCGTCAGCCCGGGGGTTCCGGAGAGACGCGGTGCGAGTTCGACGACGGCGGAGATGATGGCGGCAACGCCGCCTTTCATATCCGTCGCGCCGCGTCCGTACAGCTTTCCATCCGCAATATCGGCAGCGAACGGGGATACGCTCCAATTGGCGGCGCCGAGCGGCACGACATCTGTATGGCCGGAAAGGCAGAGGGGCTTCTTGTCAGGAGACCCGCCAATGGTGGCGATCAGATTGGCGCGGGTTTCATCGCCATTGAGCGGATGATAGGCGCAGTGAAACCCCGCCCGCTCCAGAATACCGCCAACATATTCGGCGCAGGGCGTTTCATTGCCGGGCGGGTTGATGGTTTCGAAACGGATCAGTTCTCTTGTCAGTTCAACCGGATCAATCATGTGTCAAGCCTGAGGCGCTGGGATGCCCTTGGAATGTCAAGAGCTTCGGGGTTTGCGAGCGCTTCCCTGTTTTTTAGGTCCCTGCCATGTACTATCTCGCACGGCAATTTCGGTTATCTTACCAGATCTGGCGCGTGGAATATCCAGCGCCGGAATAAATTTTGCCGAGACACGGCATGGCGTTGCGCCGTTGCGTATCTGCGCGTTGGTCTTCTGCAAAATCGCTTTGTCCAGCCGCAGCGCGGCGAGCCGCATCACGCCGCGACGATTGCTCCATTCGGTAAAATTCAGCCGCGCGTCTGGGAAAAATCGCGCTTCTGCCATCCGGCCAGGATAGCAGAGACAGGGCACGGAGCCTTTATCCCCAACTCCGCCGCAATAGTCTCTTAAGGTTGTCCGGACCTGTCGGGGTGTATCAGCGGAGAGGACTGGCGGCTTGTAAAAATGTGAAAAATCCGTCTTATGGCGATCCAACGTGAAGTGAGAGCAAGTCATTATATTGCTGGCGGCGGTCCGTTCTGCCGGAGCTGCGTATAACGCCTTTTCCGCATTCATGCCTTGTCTCCCGCCACGTTGCCACCTATTGAAGGCATAACGTCGTCGAACTCATATACGCGCCGGTCAAGCTCTGCTTGTCGCCATCGCTGGAAGCTCTGGCGCGTTCCACTCAATCATGATTGAGCGTTCATGAGATTTAAAGCCCTGTTTTATCGCGCGCTGTTTGCACTTGCAGGTTTCGTGCTGCCGCTCGCTGTTCTGGCGGCTGCAACGCCTTATGTCATCAATGCGGAGCCTTTCAAGAAGCATCTGATTGCCGATCTCAAGAAATGGACGGGTGCGCGATTGCAGCTTAAGGGGCCCGTGGCGATCGAGAGTTTCTTTTCCCTGTCTCTTAACGCCCAAGATATTGAATTTTATGAATTTAAAAGTGTGCCTCAGCTCAAGACGCTGAAGGCTGAGCGTATCGTTGCGCGCGTAGACTGGATGGATCTGTTTGCAGGGCAACTTGTCTTCGACAAGATCAAGATCGAAAATGCGCAAATAGAGATGCGTTCATTTGATCGTGATGATGTGTTGAAAGTGGCCGAGACCTTGCTTGGAATGTCAAGAAATGCGCAATTCGACGCGTTCGTCGTTCGAGACAGCGTCGTTTCCTTTATTGGAGCTGACGGCAATGAAAGCGAGCGTCGTCTTGACAATCTGCTGGTCACGTTGGATCCGGACAATCATGACATTGAGGTTGAGGCCTCGTTATTTGCAGATATGGATCATATCGATCTAAGGGCCAACATAGAGGCTGGCTCGCTGCAAGAGGCGGGAGCTGTTCTGCCGCTGGAACTCAGCATACAAGGCGAGGATGCGACGGCCAGCTTTGAAGGCGCGGCGAATATCGAAAGTGACTGGCGCGTCTTGGGACGTCTCTCAATCGCGATGGCTGCCCCCTCGCGCATCGGACGTTGGGTGAACGAGCCCTATCTTGCCGGCGTCAATATGCCGGTTTCCGTGTCGGCAAACGCCAATATTTCCAGGGATCGTGTGATCCTTGATGACGCCCGGTTTTCCGTTGCAGGGCAAGATGCGAGCGGCGAGCTGGATTTCGTCTCCAACGGCTCAAATCGAAAACTGGCGGGCACGCTTGCCTTCGGCGCGTTCGCTGCGAGAGAATTTGCGGGCGACAATGCGCAGGACGAAAATCTGCCCGCCATTGATCCCGGGCTGCTCAGCACGATCCTGACGAGCGTCGACATGGATTTGCGGCTGTCCGCCGAAAGCATTCGGTTAGGCCGTTTCAGGACGGATGCCGCAGCCTTCACCGTGCTTGGGAAAAAAGGGCGAGTGTCGACCGAAGTTGCGCATGTGGCTTTGTTCGGTGGCAGCGTGTTCGGTCATGCCGAGTTCGATCTGACGAGCGATGTACCACACATCAGGACGCGTCTGACAGTGGACAATCTCGATATTTCCGAAGTTCAGTCGGTCGCCGGTATCACGCCGCGGCTCTCTGGAGCCTTAGCTGGCAATATCGAGGCGTCCACTCATGGTTCTGCTATTGGCGACTGGCTGGACAACGCCACGCTTTCCGGTCGGGCGGGCGTTCCTGCAAGAGGGCGGCTTCGGCTGGATCTGGAGCGGCTGGCGTCCTTGCAGCCCAGCGCTGAACAGCATGGCTGGGACGGGATCGACGGCGCGTGGTCCGATTTCGACGATTTGCGGTTTACATTTGCCTATGAGCCCGGGCATTCGACTTTCAGCAATGTTGTCATCAAGAAGGGCGGCAACGTCATAAAAGCGGATGGCAAGGTCGATATGCAGGATATCAATCTGGATCTGCGCTTCGATTTTCTCCCGCCAATATCGGCAGGGGCGACCGGAGATCTGCAAAATCAGAGCGCGACGACGGTGACGATACAAGGCCCATTCGCCGCTCCGGTCCTGCATTGCGTCTCTGCGCCGAACAAGGCCGCCAATGATACGCGTGGGATAAGCCAGGCATTGGAGCGGACGGACAGACTTTAGATGCAGATCCTGCTTGGCATTCAGCCTCTTCGCATTCCTTTGACACTGTGCTACGAAGCCGAGCACGGTGCGTAGGTGTAAAACCTGTCCAAAGGCCAATGGGAAGATCGGCAGTACCGTTCATTGGTGTCTGTCTTTTGCAGACAGAACAAATTTAGAGGGATATGAAGGTGACAGTCTCGCGCGCAGTAATCTTGGGCACAGCCGCACTTGCCGGAGCATTTCTTTCACAGCTTTTCCTTGTGCATGCCCAGACTCCGCCCGACTCGCCTGCACCTGGCTCCGTTGAAACGGCGCAGCCGGAGCTGCCCACGAACAGCAAGTCCGATGCCGATATCGACAAATCGACCATCGTCAATACGACCTCTCAGGATAAGCCTGTCGTCAAGAAGGAACAGGCCGACGCTGACGACGCGGATCCGACCTCTTCGGTACAGTCTGACGGCGACCAGACGTCTCCGGAAGCGGAGGTCTCTGCCGATGAGGGGACTGCGGTTGCCGTAGAGGAGCAGGCCGATGCTGACGACGCTGATCCGACCTCTTCGGTGCAGGCTGACGGCGACCAGGCGTCTCCCGAAGCCGAGGTCTCTGCCGAAAAAGTCGAGTCAACGCAACAGAATGAAGCGACCGCGCAATCCGCGCCGGTCGCGCAAAGTCCTGGTCAATTGACACCTGCCGATCCTGCGGCGTCGAATACCTCCGAGGAAGCGCGCCCTGCAGCGAATATTGAGCAGGAATCGGCGCCTGCGTCGGCGAATGAGATACAGGCGGCAACACCTGAAGTTGCGCCCGAACCGGAGCCAGTAAAAATTGCTCCAGAGGACGTCAAAGTCACGATCGCGACGTGGTCCGGGGCTTACGGAGAAGCGCAGCGGCGCGCCATAATCGCCCCCTTCGCCAAGGAAACGGGCTATGACGTCAAGACGGTGATCCATGACGGTTCATATGAAGAGCTTGAAGACCAATCGGATGTCACAAAGTGGAGCGTTGTGGATTTGAACGGCGGGGATATGGTCCGGGCGTGCAATGACGGGCTGCTTGAGCGTCTGGATGACAGCTTTCTGAAGGCGGCGCCCAATGGCGGCCAGATAGCCGATGATTTTCTGCCTGGAGCTATCCATGAATGCGGGATTGGCAGCATGGCGTGGTCGGCGGTTCTCGTCAGAGATCAGAGGCTGGACGAAAAGCCGGGATCGCTTGAGGACTTTTTCGACATCGGTAGTTTTCCGGGCAAGCGCATCTTGCCGAAGCAGCCACGCTATTCCCTGGAGCTTGCCTTGATGGCGGACGGCGTCGATCCTGAAGACGTCTATGAGGTCTTGACGACCCGTCAGGGGCAGGACAGGGCGTTCGCCAAGCTTTCCTCGATCAAGGACGACATTATCTGGTGGGAAGAGCCTGCGGAAGCGCTGGGCCGGATCGTGAACAATGAAGCGATTATGGGGCTTGCCTTTAACGGCCGCGCGTTCATGTCGATCGTCGCGTCGGAGCAGCCTTTGGAGATTGTCTGGGACCACCAGATTTATACGTTTGATTACTGGTCAGTCCCGCGCGGCGCGGAATTCAAGGATGCCGCTCTGGAATTCATCGGTCATGCGACCGATCCGAATTCGCTGGCGGCGCAGTCGACCTGGTTGCCTTACGGTCCATCGCGCCGGTCGGCAAGCGTTCTGGTCGGCAGGCACCCTGAGCTTGACATCGACATGAAGCCTTTCCTGCCAACGCATGCGGATCACTTCGGCAAGGCTCTGATGCTCGATGACGCTTTCTGGGCGCGGAATGAAGCCGAGCTGGTCGAGCGGTTTTCTGAGTGGGTCGAAGGGCGTCAGTTGCCACCGCAAAAGAGCGCATTGCAGCTTCAATAACGGTGGAGTTCTTACATCAAGAATAATTTGCGTGTAGCGTATTCGTCACACCCAATTCGTCTTTGCCACATTTGTGGCTGTTTTTCGCCAAGCTGCACAACATGTGCGCGGGCGAAAAGTTAGCGTGTTGATCCTACAACAGACATTCGTAAAATTCCGTAAATTGCTTTTCATATGCGGCTTTTCCGAAATCCGGCTCTTTCGCCATTTTTTTAAAAATCGTTGAAGTTGCGGAAAAAATTTTGTCAACCCTGCCATTTTTTGTATTTTTACGCTCTAAAATCGCACACACAAGACTTTGCAAGATATTGCGAAAAGTGAATATTTGAGGCAGTTTGAGGGCAATGCGTTGATTGAATCTGCCTTATTGGATTGCAGGTTTATTCACATAAGAACATTTTGGCTGGAAGACCAATAGTGCTGTGCTGGAGCCGTACACCGCATGCTGGTCCTGAACAGCGGGACCCAGCCAGTCCAGCGGGGATTAGCACTGCCACCAAATCCCGGTGGCAGTGTTTTTTTGAATAGAGCATTGTCCGTTCATGCGGGCCTACCACACATGCACGACAGCATCGGACTGAAAAGTGGGTACCGGTTTTCAGTCAAATCTGATGCTTAATGGTTGACAGCCTGACCCTCTGATATTTTCTTTTTACCCGCGTTCCGGACGGTGAACCAGGGCAATTCCCCTGAATCACTCCAACCTCAAATCAGGCATTCAGATTGGATCACACGCGTGAGCGTTCAGACCGTTTGGCGGAAAAATTATTCAATGTTAAAAGCTGTTTAATAGCAATTCGACTATGTCTAAAATCGTGCGTTCCGTCTTCGTGGCCCGGCGACATCAAATATCGAATGCGGTTTTTGGGGGATGTAATAAAAGATGTCTTGTTTGCGTAGAGCCGTGACAAGTGCGTTGTTTCTTCTGTTCTCCGCAACGCTCGCCAGCGCGGAGCTGGTGACGGGGGCTCTTCAACCATCTTCCGTCAGGATTAGCCAGGATCAGTTGCCGCTCACGATCATGCTCGGCAAGATTCGCGGTACGCTGGAGGCAAGCCCGCTTGATACCGCTCATCCCGAGGGATCATCGGCTTTCGCACAGCTGACCTTCACCAGCGACGACACGACCAAGCAAGGGCGTTCTGCCGAACTCATCGTCGAAGCGGAGTATGGCGAGATTGTTTCGGTAACCGGCAACGGCGTTGAGTCAGACGAGCAGGATGGCAAACATCTTGTGCTTGTCTCGGGCATCCGCGAAAAGCGGCTGCGCCGTATTCTGGTCGAGATGAAGCTCGATGGCGAGAGCGGCGAGGGATTGAACACGTTGAAATTCTTGATGCGCGCCGAGGACGAAGAGGAGACCGATGAAAGCGCACCGCCGCCGGAGCAGACAAGCATCAGCAAGACCGTGGCGCTTTCCTGGCCTGTTGAATCTTGCGGCCGCAACTATCATTCGGCTCTGAAGGCAATTGGGGAAGCGGGGGGAAATACCTTGAGGGATGAATGGCGCGATGCACGGCGACCGCTCAAATCCGTCTCCAGGCGATGGCATTTCCGCCCCTCCGTGCCTAGACGGTCAAGGCGCGGAAGCGCAGAGCAGAACGCTAAAGCGATATCCCGCAACCGGGAGCGGGAAATTTTGATTGATACCGGCAAGATCATACGGTCCGGGTTCAGGCGGGAGTTGTCCTCGCGTGGTCGTTACGGTTGGGCGCTCACGAAAACGGCTGCCGATCTCAAGGGGTATTTCAGCCAGGATTATCTACCGACAATCTGCACTGGTGTGGAAGGGTTTGCTTCCTACTATGAGGGCAAGCTCGCCCCGCTTGGCAAGAGAAGCCTGCGCATGAGCGCGTTGACAAGAGATGCGGAGATCCTGGCGAGAACGCGCGTGGTCGACTTCATAGAGAGCGTCCGCAATCTGCCGGGTGGTCATCCGGCCTGGGGCGGCAGCGGGCTGGAGAGCCTGAAGAAGTCCATCTCTTCAGGCGATGATATGAAAGCGCTCATTGTGCGGTTGCTTGAGAGCGCGAGAGCCGAACCGGATGCGATCGCGGAGATTGTCAAGGCTGAGACGTCCTATGATGCGCTCGTCAGGCTGGACCGGATCGGGCTGTCCAAAGCGGGCATATCGCCGAGAAAGCGCCGCAGAAATCTGCAGCAAGTTCTTGCTCGTATCGAGGCGGCAGTCCGGCTAGTTGCCTATCGTTCGCAATATGATGCATTCTGGCTGAGCTTTTATGGCAGCTTGGAGGATATCCGCGATGCGCATGCTGAGCATTGTGTTTGCGGAAGCTAGCGTATCCGTTTTGATCAGGTAGGAAATCGGCTCCATCGCATGATTGCGGTTAATGCGGTTTTGGCTGGCTTTCCTGCCTTCCTCATCTGCCCCTATTTGGTTTTCAGTGCCGGGTTGAAGCGTGTGGCAACCAGAGCTGGCACATAAAGGGCGTGCCGGATCTCAGTGCCGCCGCCGCGAATGAAGGCCCGCCCGGCCAGACTTGCGGCCAGTTTGCCATCCAGCGCGCCCAATCCGGGCATTTCGATGAGCAGGGGGAAGGCCGTGATTTTGGAGATGCCTGGAATGGTTTCCAGGACCGCAAGACGTTCGGTGAGCTTTCCGTCT
>JAHQVI010000044.1 GCA_019634405.1 Hyphomicrobiales bacterium | reverse complement strand
TCTCATCGAGAATGCCTTCTGTCGGCTGAAGGATTTTCGACGGATCGCGACCCGATACGACAAGCTGGGCAGAAATTTCCTATCAGCTGTCGCGCTCGCAACTCTGCTCGCTTACTGGATTTGATTGAGTCTTGAGCCTAACATCCTTGGCGAAAGTGACACACCGTTATTCTTCGAACTGGCCAACGCCGATGACGTCGGTATCGCGCCGCCCGAAAATCGTCTCGGCGACAGTTTGCGCACCTGGGTCCGGTCGCTGTCAGTCTTTCAAAAAGAGGCGCTGGTTGCATCCTCCCGAACTGGCCGGGTCTGGCGTTTGGCTTCCGACGAAGGGCCTTACCTTGACGGTCACGACGCGGCCCCATGTCCGCTGGCGTTTCTCAGTGTCGGCATGATCGCGAGCTATATGAATGAAATTACGGCGCTTGCGAAATTGCAGGGCGTGGAAATACGCAAACTCAAGCTCACTCAGGACAACTACTACACCATGACCGGATCAATGCCGAAACGGACCATGGTGGGCGGAGCCCTTCCCGTTGAGCTGCAGGTCGAGATCGACTGCGATCTGGAGGACGCCGACCTCAATCAGTTTCTGATGAATGCTGTTCACGCCTCGCCCCTGAATGGCCTGATGCGGGGCAAGCTCGACAGCCTGTTTACACTCTCCAAGAACGGTCATGAGTTGCAGCCCGACAAGGCGAAACAAATGGCAGGCCCGGTCTACCCCGATCCGGGGAACCACTTTGCTTTGGCACAACCCACCCAGAATCAGGCTTTCGATCCCATCTGCTGGCCGAAAGGCGTGACGCCCAAAAAGGCGGTTGAGGGCGGCACGGCGGCCGCCGGATCGTCGCTCACGGCAGAGCAAAACCGGCGGCTCAATATCGGCGCCACCTGTACTTTGCGTGAGGACGGGATGAAGGAGATCCTGCAGCTACAATATTCGCCGCATGGTACATCATTCAATTTCCTGTCCGAAGAAGCCTCGGAAAATGGCGGGCTTGGCCGCGCGCCTGACGCCAACAGCTATATCAGCGCCGGCATCGGGTTCTGCTTCATGACCCAATTCGGCCGGTTCGTGAAAATGCTCAAGCTCGATCTCTCCGACTACAGGATCGTGCAGGACAGCTTCTTTTCGCTCGGCGGCGCGTCCGGCGGGGCCGGCGTAGCGGGTGCCGCCGACCCGCTTGAGACCCATGTCTATCTTGAGACGAGCGAAAGCGATGACATTGCACGCGAAATGCTCGATATTTCCGAACAGACCTGTTTTCTGCACGCATTTTGTCGTACAGATCTAAAGACTAAGCTTAAAGTTGCAAGGGATTAGAAAGCCTGTCTCAGATTTAAAGGAAGTCAAATGGGCATTCGCAAAGACAATGTAACCAAGCTTTACCTGGAAGGTATTCGGGGCGGAGACGCTCGCACGGCAGTCACCAAATATACCGGCCACCGTTACACGCAGCACTCAACTGGCGTTGCAGACGGGGCTGAGGGCTTTCTTGCGTTCTTCGAGCCCTTCCTGGAGCGCAATCCCAAACGTGATATTGAATTAAGGCGCATCCTCGAAGACGGCCGGTGGGTGTTTTGCCAAGCTTTCCAGTCACTCAATGACGGAGCTGCAAAGTGGGTGACAACCGACCTCTTCTACACCGATGCCGAGGGATTAATCCTGGAGCACTGGGACACGATCGCCGCCTACCAGACAGAGACACTGTCGGGCGAGGACGCTGTAGGCGGCGTCACCACAATAGACGTCTCTGCCGACACCGAAGCCAACAAGGAGCTGGTGCTTGAGTATGTCAAGCAGGTCCTGCAGGAGCGCCGACACGACAAGGTTGGCCAATTCGTCGCCGAGGGGCTTATCCAGCACAGCCCGACAATAGCAGCTGGCCGCGCTGGTCTTACCGCCTGGCTCGGATCGGAAGAGGCGGGCGCATATGAGATGCTTTTCAAGCTGGTCGGCGAGGGCGATTTCGTCGTTACTTATGGCAAGCGTCACGCTGGCGGGAAAGACATTGCGGTTTTTAACATCTACCGTCTCGCCAACGGCCTGATCGTCGAACACTGGGAAAACGCCGAGGAAATCGGACCGCGCGAATCCTGGGGCAATTCCGGAAAGTTCTAGCGGCAAGGCATTAAGGCCCGTCAGCCGGGACCGACATAGATCGTTGACAATTCTGCACGGCGCATTCGGGCAGGATGACTATGATCGCCTCTTTCCGGCAAAGAGGCGAATCCATTTCATCAGCCGACGCTATATTCTGAACGCCGATTTGACGTTCAGCGAAAAGCAAATGAACAAAACCAAAGACTGATTCATTTCAGTCATGCACGTTAAGTTACTTTTTTGCCCGCTTCGGCCGAGCCACACGCTCGCTATGCGGGCCCATCTCGTCCAGGCTTGGCTTATGCGGACGGGTCATCGGATCTTGCTTGCGCCCGCCCTTACCACGTCCCCGCGCCTTTCCCTTGCCGCGGCCAGATGATCCGCCACCGGAGCGGTCTTCGATCGCTTCCTGCCGCGCCAGCGGATCGTCGGACACTGCCAGCTCGACCTCCTTCAGCCGCTTGACCTCGTCGCGCAGCCTTGCCGCTTCCTCGAATTCCAGATTGGCCGCCGCCTCGCGCATGCGGTTTTCCATATCCGCGATGACCGCAGCCAGATTGTGCCCGGCGAGCGGCGTGCCGTCCTTGTCCTTGAAGCCCGGCCCGGCGTCGACCATGACATGGTCGCGCTCATAGACGCTGCCCATGATGTCGCCGATATTCTTCTTCACCGATTCCGGCGTGATGCCATGCTCGGTATTGTAGGCGACCTGCTTCTCGCGACGGCGCTCGGTCTCGGCGATGGCGCGCTCCAGCGAACCGGTCATATTATCCGCATAAAGAAGAACGCGGCCATCGACATTGCGCGCGGCGCGGCCAATGGTCTGGATCAGCGAAGTTTCGGAGCGCAGGAAACCCTCTTTGTCGGCGTCGAGAATGGCGACAAGCGCGCATTCGGGAATGTCGAGCCCCTCGCGCAGCAAGTTGATGCCGATCAGGATATCGAACGCGCCAAGCCTCAAATCACGGATGATCTCGATGCGCTCCAGCGTGTCGACATCGGAATGCATATAGCGCACGCGCAGGCCCTGCTCATGCATGTATTCGGTGAGATCCTCGGCCATGCGCTTGGTCAATGTGGTGACGAGCACGCGATAGCCGGCGGCCGCCGTCTTGCGGCACTCGTCGATCAGGTCGTCCACCTGCGTCTTGGCCGGGCGAATGTCGATCACCGGATCGATCAGACCGGTCGGGCGAATGACCTGCTCGGCAAAGATGCCACCGGTCTGCTCCATCTCCCAGTTTCCGGGCGTTGCGGAGACATAGACCGTCTGCGGACGCATGGCGTTCCATTCCTCGAATTTGAGGGGGCGGTTGTCCATGCAGGACGGCAGGCGGAAACCGTGCTCGGCAAGGGTCCATTTGCGGCGGCGGTCGCCATTGAACATCGCATTGAGCTGGCCGATTGTGACATGGCTTTCATCGACGAAGACCAGCGCATCGTCGGGCAGATATTCGAACAGGGTCGGCGGCGGCTCACCGGGCTGGCGTCCGGTCAGCCAGCGCGAATAATTCTCGATGCCCGCGCAGGAGCCGGTGGCCTGCATCATTTCAAGATCGAAATTGGTGCGCTGTTCGAGGCGCTGCGCTTCGAGCAGGCGGCCGATTTCGTTCAGCTCCTTCAAGCGCTTCTGCAATTCGTCGGCAATGCCCTTGATCGCCTGATGCAGCGTCGGCTTGGGCGTCACATAATGCGAATTAGCAAAGATCTTGACGCTTTCGAACTCATTGGTCTTCTCGCCGGTCAGCGGATCGAATTCGGAGATCGCCTCAATTTCGTCGCCGAAAAAGGAAACACGCCAGGCGCGGTCCTCCAAATGGGCCGGGAACAGCTCAACCGTATCGCCGCGCACCCGGAATGAACCGCGCGCGAAATCCATATTGTTGCGCTTGTATTGCAGCGAGACGAGATCGGCGAGAAGCTGACGCTGCTGCACATAAGCGCCGCGCTTCAGCTCGAAGGTCATCGCCGTATAGGTCTCGACCGAGCCGATACCGTAAATACACGAAACCGAGGCGACAATGATAACATCGTCGCGTTCGAGCAGCGCGCGGGTCGCGGCGTGGCGCATCCGGTCGATCTGCTCGTTGATCGAGCTTTCCTTCTCGATATAGGTGTCAGTCCGCGGAACATAGGCTTCCGGCTGATAATAATCGTAATAGGAAACGAAATATTCGACGGCGTTGTTCGGGAAGAAGCCCTTGAACTCGCCATAGAGCTGGGCGGCGAGCGTCTTGTTGGGCGCCAGGATCAGCGCCGGACGCTGGGTGCGCGAGATGACCTGCGCCATGGTGAAGGTCTTGCCTGAGCCGGTGACGCCGAGCAGCACCTGGTCGCGTTCATGCTCACTGATCCCGCCGACCAGCTCCTCGATGGCAGTCGGCTGGTCGCCTTTTGGGTCATAGTCAGAGACCAGTTCGAGATTAATGCCGCCTTCCGATTTCTCCGGACGCTCGGGACGATGCGGCGTAAACATCGGCATGGCCCCCGAGACAATCGGGTGACTCGCCATGGTCGGCAGCTGCATCGTACTTGTGATCGCGCCCGAGGCGCTAAGCTCAAAAGGCGCTGGCGCCGCCTCGGCAAGGGCTTTTTTCGGTTTCCTTGGCATGAGAGGAATATAAGCGCGATTATGGCGGGGAGGAAGATCCCGTATGGATTCAAGGCGCAAAGCGCTCTTCTATCGACATGAAAATAGAGCTTCCGATAAACGACAATTGAAAAATAACGCCTCACGCAACATGTGCTACCGGACAAGACCGCCTGCTTTCTTACCGTAACAGGAGGGACGTATCACCAAGATCCTTATTTTTGCATTTGGCACGCGCGGCGATGTGCAGCCTTATGTGGCGCTTGGCGTTTCACTTAAGGCGCGCGGGTTCGATGTCACGATCTGCACCGGACAGGGGTTCCAGGATTTCATCGAAGGGCATGGGCTTTCCGCCCGATCGCTAACGATCAACTACCGCACAATGCTACAGGACCCCGAGGTTCAGGACGCGATCCACACATTCCGCGGTAAGTTTCGCGCCTTCAAATCCATGCAATCGCGCATCCGGCAACAGCATGACGAAATGCTGGAAGCCGCACGCGACATAAAGCCGGATCTGATCATCTCGAACGCCAAGGGCTATGTCGCGCACAATATTGCGCGTTGGCTGGGCGTTCCGAGTATTCCCTCGATGCTGCAACCCATCTTTGTCGAAACCGGGGACTTTCCGCCCGCCCTGCTCCCTGGCTCCAACTTTGGACGCCGGGGCAATCTGCTTGTTCACAAGGCGATCAACACACTCACGCACTGGATGATCAGCAAGACGGCCAGAAAATGGGCAAAGGAGAGCTTCGACAGCGACGCCCACCAGACGATCGGCCGTTATATTGACGGTTATCATCCCGACGGTCAGGCCGTGCCGCATCTGCACGGCTATAGCCGCCACATTGTTCCTAAGCCAAGCGATTGGGGCGAGCGGGAACATATTACCGGCTACTGGTTCCTTGATGCGGATCACGGCTGGACGCCGCCGCAAGATCTACGGGCCTTCATCGAGGCCGGCGATCCACCTGTCTATGTCGGCTTTGGCAGCATGCCGGCGAAGGACGCCAAGACATTGACCGTACAGGTTGTTGCCACGCTGGAGCAGATCGGCGCGCGCGGCGTCCTCGCGACAGGATGGGGAGGGCTTGAAGACGCACGACAGAGCGAGAGGATGTTCGTGCTCGACCATGCGCCGCATGACTGGCTGTTC
>JAHQVI010000043.1 GCA_019634405.1 Hyphomicrobiales bacterium | reverse complement strand
TGTCGCGCAACCGCAATTGGGGTCATCCGCAACTGGTTGACCTGCTGGAGCGGCTGGCGATCACGGCCAAGGAAAAGGATGGATGGCCGGGCTTGCTGGTGGGCGATCTGGCCCAGCCTATGGGCGGACCAATGCTAACCGGCCATGCCAGCCACCAGATCGGACTCGACGCCGATGTCTGGCTCAATCCGATGCCGGACCGCAAATTGTCCCGCAAGGAGCGCGAAAACCGCTCAGCTGTCTCTATGCTGGCGAAAGACAAGGTTTCCGTCGATCCGAAAATCTGGACACCCGAACACGCCAAGCTGATCAAGCGCGCCGCCTCCTATCGCGAGGTCGCACGCATCTTCGTACATCCCGCAATCAAGAAAACGCTCTGCGAATGGGCTGACGACAAGGACCGGGCGTGGCTTAGGAAAATTCGCCCTTGGTGGGGACACCACTATCACTTTCACATTCGCATTTCCTGCCCGCCCGGCTCGCCCGGCTGCAAGGATCAGCCCGCTGTGGGCCGCGGAGACGGGTGTGGCAAAGAGGTTGACGGCTGGCTTCGCAAAGTGCGCCCACCGAAAGTTGTCGTGAAAAAACCGAAGAAGCCGGCAAAGCCCAAAAGGCAGATCACGCTTGCGGAATTGCCCGGCGCCTGTGCCGACCTGATCGGGATCGACCTTAACTCCGTCCAGACGACCGTGCCCGGCGTCATGGTCCCCATGCCTGCACGCAAGCCGTTTCCCGCAATACCGGAGCGCAATTCAATCAGAAACGGATAAGCGGACCAATCGCGTCCGTTTCCAATGAGACTTCAGGTCAGGCGAGTTGCCGGAGCAAGCTGCGAAATTGAGATTTCAGAGCATATGCTCGCCCGGATCGAGGCGGCATCCGCGCCGCGGCTGGAGCCGCACAATGATAAAGCCTGTGTGAGCTTGTAGCTTGCGCAGCGGCGCTTGACCTGCGGCCAGGACCATCAGCCGACAAGCCGGCCCCAGCAGTCATATTCATCCGTTTCTTCGATGACCGCGCGCACAATGTCGCCGGGGGCAAGGTCCGTTTCGCCATCCAGGAAAATACTGCCGTCAATATCGGGAGCGTCCCAGCTTGAACGGCCGATTGCGCCTTCACGGTCGATCTCGTCGACCAGAACGTCAATCTGTTGGCCGACACGCGCGGCCATGACCTGCTCGCTGACCTCTTTCTGCACGTCCATGAAGCGGGTGTAACGCTCCTCTTTCACCTCATCGGCAATCTGATTCTCAAGAGCGCGGGACCCCGCCCCTTCGACATTTTCATACCGGAAGCAGCCGACACGGGCGAGACGGGCCTCCCTCAGCCAGCCGAGCAGAAATTCGAAATCCTCTTCTGTTTCGCCGGGAAAGCCGACGATAAAGGTCGAACGGATAGCAAGATCCGGCACGATCTTTCGCCAACTTGCGATACGGTCCAGCGTCTTTTCCTGATTGGCCGGACGGCGCATCGCCCTGAGAACGTCGGGCGAAGCATGCTGAAACGGAATGTCGAGATAGGGAAGTATCTTACCCTCCGCCATGAGCGGGAGAACCTCGTCCACATGCGGATAGGGGTAGACATAATGCAGCCGCACCCATGCGCCGAGACTGCCGAGCGCTGCGCAAAGATCGTAAAAGCGCGCTTTGAGCGGATGGCCCCGCCACTCGCTTTCCGCAAATTTCAGGTCCACGCCATAAGCGCTCGTGTCCTGGCTGATGACCAGTAATTCGCGCACGCCGCGCTCCACAAGTTGCTCCGCCTCCTGCAGGACGTCAGCGGCCGGGCGGCTGGCAAGGGCTCCTCGCAATTGCGGAATGATGCAGAACGAACATTTGTTGTTACAGCCCTCCGAGATTTTCAGATAGGCGTAGTGATCCGGCGTCAGGCGCAAACCGGAGGGCGGCACAAGGTCCAGATAGGCCGCATGCGGCGCAGGCGCGGCTTCGCGCACGGCCTCCATCACCGCCTCATATTGATGCGGCCCGGTCACGGCCAGCACATCCGGGAATGTCTCGCGGACTTTCCGGTCAAGCCCGAAACAGCCGGTCACGATCACACGCCCATTCTCCGCCATCGCCTCGCCGATCGCATCGAGGCTTTCCGCCTTTGCGCTATCGAGAAAGCCGCAAGTATTGACGACGACGACATCCGCACCGTCATAGCTCGGCGCAATCTCGTAGCCTTCCACGCGCAGCCGCGTCATGATCCGTTCGCTGTCCACCAGCGCTTTTGCGCAGCCAAGGCTCACGAACCCGACCTTCGGCGCGGCAACCTTGCCGTTGATTACTGATTTGGGTCCGCCCTCGGAGGCGGTCGATGATAATGTCATATGCGGAGAACTCTCAGCCATCGGGCAATATTGATCAAGCTCATAAAGGCTGCTGCGACATAGGTAAAGGCTGCTGCGCGCAGAATCGAACGAGCGGCTGGCATGTCGCGGTCCGAAATATAGCGCCCTGCGCGTAAAACTGGCAAGGCGCGACGAAAACTTGCGTCATATTCCACGGGAAGCGTCGTCAGATGAACAATGACGCTCATGCTGAGGATGGCGAAACCAGCGCCAAGCGGCAACAGCGCCCCCGCAGGATGACGGATGATCCCGGCAAAGACAGGCGCAGCCAGCATGACGACACTGCCAACGCGCTCGACGACGACCGCGACTTTAGCCAGGCGGCTACGGGCGCGCAGCGGCTTGTAGCCGGTCGCATCCTGCATGGCGTGGCCAACTTCATGGGCAGCCACCACGATGGCTGTCAGCGACCGGCCATCGTAATTCTTCGCGCTAAGCCTGACAGATTTGGCCTGCGGATCATAGTGATCGCCCTGCGGCACGCGCTCGACGCTGACATCGCCGAGCTTCATCTCATCGAGCAGGTGCCGCGCAAGTTCGCCGCCCGTGCCGGGAAAATCGGAACGCTCGCCCGAGTAGCGTTCCATCACCGCCCGCACCCAGAGCGTTGGCCCCATCGTGAGCCCGAACAGCAGCAAGATGACAATGATTACGAGAATCACGGCTCCAGCCTGCCAAAAAGCGGAACGGCCCGATTAATCCGACTCCTCGGAATCATCGTCCGCCTCGTCATTATTGCCAAAAAGATCATTCAGCACGCCTTTAAGCGCATTGCCGTCGCCTTCGCCGCGCGAGAGCTGTTCCAGTGATTTGCCAATCAGCTCGCCCGTACCGGAAATCGATTCCGGGTCGCGAAACATCTGGGTCACATCCGGGTAGATGGACGGGTTGTCCCATCTTCCCTTTACGATCAATGGCAGGGAAAACTTTGCTTGCTTGTCAGCAGCGGCCTGACTTTCGTCAGCTTTTGAGGAAATCCGCGTCTGTAATTTGTAATCGATCCGTTGCCTTGAGAAATTGACGTTACCCTTTCCGGTTACGTTGACGCCCGGCCCGACCACGCGCATATCCTCAGTTCGGCCAACGCCGTCATTGATATCGAAACTGGCTTCCATGATATCGAAGCGCGTCCGGAAGCCGGGCCTACGCTCCCACGCGTCAAACCGGCCTTCCTTGGCCTCAGCGACGATCAGCGACAGGTCAATGCCTTCAATTGCACCATTGCTGACCGAGAAAGCCGAAGTCCCGGCAAGGCTTCCAAGGATCGCCTGCCAACTCCGGCCCTGCCCCGACAGTTGCAGATCGCTATTGACCGGACCGGACAGCCAGTCGAAACCGGGCAGATCCCGGCTGAAAGCCTCGCTATCGACGTTGTTGAGCTTGAGCGACGCCGACATGCGCGCATTGGCCTCGCCGCGAACCAGTTCGAAGCGCGCATCCGAGGTACCGCCATAGATCTCGCCATTGGCGAGCACCACTTCGAGGCGTTTTCCAAACTCGCTCGTCACGGACAGATCGCTCTTGACGGAGGGCGCGGACAACTTCCCCTCGCTCAGTTGAAAAGCGCGTCCATCCGCCTTGAGCTGTCCCTCGAAGAGCGCGCCGGTCAAGCGATTGAACGCGCCAGCATCGCCGCCCATCCATCGCGCCAGATCCTTGCCTGATACGATACCGCCACGCATGACGCCTTCGAAATTCGGACGATCTTCCAGATGGAGATTGCCCTCGAATTCGGTCCCGGTCGCCGGGGAGTGAAGGCTGGCGTCGATCTTGTAGAGCGCCTTGGCGACCTTGCTCGCAGACGCCTTCGCAGTCAGCCGGAACGGCTCGCCTTCAAGATTGAAATTGCCTTCCAGCGTGACCGTCTCCCCCACTGCCGGATGGCGCAGCGCAAATGTGGCCTCGGCAAGAGAAACCACCTGCTTGCCGGAACGGTTGAGAATGTTCACCCTACCATTGACGATATCGACGTCAATCGGCGGGAAATTGATCGGACGGGAGGCGGGCTCTGTCTGCGCCTGCGCGTAGGCGATGCGTGTCAGATAGGGGACGCCTGTTTGATGGCCGGCATCGGTCAGGCTGATCAAGCCATTTTGAACCGTCAGAATCGGGTCTTCCAGGCGGATCTTGCGGATGACGATCCTGCCTGTGAGCAGCGCACCCAGATCCGGCGTTGCCACAACACGCTCCGACTGAAGTTGCCGGCCTCGGCGATCGCCGCGTTTCAGGGCGGCAACGACGTTGGTCGCGGCCACTCCGAATTCGGGTGTAAAAGTTAATGCAATCTCATCAATATTGCGTAACTCGATGCCTGTTCGTTTTTCAAGCAAAGGCGCAATCTGACTCTTCAGGTAAGATCCCGGGACGAGATATGGCAGCGCAAAGATGGCGAATGCGGCCAGAACCAGCAGGATTGCTGGAAGGGCAAGCAAGCGTTTCATGATGTGCTGTTACTCCGATTTGCAAGAATGCGGCAATCTAGCAGATCGGGACGGGCAGTTTGAGTTTAAACCGGCCCAAAACAATATTAACGGGGAAAAATATTAAAATGCAGCAAGAAATCGTAGTTTTTGACGCGATGAAGCCATGATCAAAGGCCGGCGCGAGATCGCGCCCGGCCCGTTGATTTCTTAATGCGCGCGTTACTCGGCAACGACTGATACGAATGTCTTTCCGCCCACGCTCTTGCGAAACGAAACCTGTCCCTCTTGCACGGCGAAAATCGTATGGTCCTTCCCCATACCAACGCCCGTGCCAGGATGCCATTTCGTGCCACGCTGACGGACGATGATGTTGCCCGGAATAACCTGCTCGCCACCATATTTCTTGATGCCGAGCCTGCGGCCGGCACTGTCGCGACCATTGCGGGATGAACCGCCTGCTTTCTTATGTGCCATCTCTCAGATCCCCTATGACTTGGACTTCTCGGCAGACTTCGCCGCCGCCTGGTCAACCTTGGCGCGCGGTGGTTTGCCGGCGATAAGTTCCTTGGCCTGCTCGACCCATTCCTCACGAGCGACACGGCCCTTGAGATCAAGCTCGCCGTCAATGCGCTCGATATCGGCGTCCGTCCACTCGGCGATCTGCTTCAGCGATTTGATGCCGGCATCGGCCAGCTTCTTCTCAAGCGCGGGTCCGACGCCGCCGATCAGCTTGACATCATCTTTGAACTTTGCGCCCTTGCCTGTATCGCCGGACTTTGCGGCCGCCTTTTTCTGCTTGGCGCCGTCAATCAGAATGTCCGTAATGCGAACGCGCGTCAGTTCCTGACGGTGTCCCTGCTTGCGGCGATAGGTGGTGCGGCGCTTTTTCTTGAAGATGATGATCTTATCGCCGCGGAACTGTTCAACCAGCTCGGCAGCCACTGATGCGCCCTTAACCAGCGGCGTTCCGATCTGTGCGCCAGCGTCGTCGCTGACCATGAGAACTTCGCCGAAATCAACCTTGTCGCCAGCCTTGCCCTGGATTCTCTCGATTTCGAGAACATCGTCAGCAGCAACCCGGTATTGCTTGCCGCCTGTACGAATGACAGCATACATGATCAAATTCCTTCGATTATAACGCGTCTGTCGGCGTCGCAGCCTGAACTGCGATCTTCGTTCAATCTCTAGGGATGAGCCTGGGACAGCGAATTACATGCCGCGAGCACACTTGCTCAAAGCTGCCGCAATATAGTCAGCCCCTCTCTGGCATGTCAATACGAACAGATACTCTAAGGACAGCAATGTCGTGGCTATTGCGCCTCAAAATACATGCTGCGCCAGGAAGGGGCATTGGAATATTTGCTATTGCACCGGACCGAAAAGTGAATGCCGGTTTTCGGATCAATCCGACGCTCTGTAGAAAAAGATTGAGCGCTGCAGACGAAATCGATTAACAGCCGGACGCTCTAGACTTTAGACTTTACTTCGATTGGACGCGCTCGGTGATCGATCACCAATCCTTCCCCATGAAATTCTCGCCCACAATCTCTCATGCAGGATATAGGCGACCATCCCCGTCGCAGCGCCGGTGAGCGCCACCAATCCCCCTTGGGTCAGCGATCCAGTAAATATGAACGCGATTGCCGTCATAGTGATCAGGCCCACCGCCTGCCAGCTCATCGCCTTGGCAACGGAGCGAAGCGTCGTATCCCTCATATATATGCAAATCCAATCCTCGTTTTTTCAGCAACGCCTGACAGGTTACCGCGTTATACGAGCTGCAGGAATTATGTGAATTATCTTGATTTAGGAAACAATCGTGATCTTATTAATCGATCATGATAATTATGGACAAAAGAGAACGTTCTGCGATTTTCCGCTCCAGGCTCGATGAGCAGATGCGTATCGCCGGTATCAGCCGCAGCGCCCTGGCGCGCATGACCGGGGTCGATCGCTCCACGATTGCGCAATTGCTCGGTAGCGGGGATCCTCGTCTGCCTAACGCTCATCTTGCGGCCGAATGCGCCCAAACCCTCGCGGTCAGCACCGACTGGCTGCTTGGACTGACCGACCGCCGGGAACGCGCCGGGGATGTGATTGCGACCATCATCGGCATGCCACGCGCCGCACGCAGTTCGGCTGACGACCAGATCATGGAATGGCATCGCGAAGCCGCCGGTTACAAGATCCGGCACGTCCCGGCGACACTCCCCGATGTGCTCAAGACCGAGGCCCTGCTCAAATGGGAATACCGCCGCTTTCTCGGCAAATCGCCCCTGCAGGCGATTGGCGCAATGCGCGACCGGAACAACTGGCTGCGCGAACACGTATCCGATTACGAGATCGCCCTGTCTATTGGCGAGTTGAAAGCGTTTGCCGCCGGGCAAGGCTACTATGACGGTCTCTCCGCTGACGTCCGGCGAGAGCAGATCGAAGCGCTCATCGAAGCGACGCAGAGTTTCTACCCGTCCATGCGGATTTTCCTGTACGACGCACGGCGCATTTTCAGTGCACCGATTACAGTATTCGGCCCGTTGCTAGGCGCCGTCTATGTCGGCCACTTCTACCTTTCGGTTCGCTCCAAGGAACGGGTGCGCTTGCTGACCGAACATTTTGACGGCCTGGTGCGCGAGGCTGTAGTGGATGCACGCGATGTTTCCAAGTGGTTGAAATCACTTAACAAACAAACCGACTAACCTTACTGAGCAAACCTTGATTGCGTAATACGATTTTACGCCCTCGCCGGGCAGCTTCTGTTAAGCTTGAAGATGCCAGAAGAAAGCCGGTTGATCGCTGACCGTGGTCACGGCCGGTTTACTCTTGCTTTGGCCGCCAAATTTCAAAGTTTCAACATTCGATACACTGAATGCCCCCGAACCAGCCCTAGATTCGACGGATTCTTTCTCCAGAATACAATCTTCGCGGGTAGGATTTGAAGGAACTCAAATGCTTTGCTATTTCCGTAATGCTGTTGTCATAGGCATGGGTTTGACAATGCTGCCGCTCGCTGCGGCGGGGTCCGAACAGAAGGCCTGGCCTGTGAGCTTCGAGGCTCATTACAGCTTGCAGTTCAGAGGAATCGAGGTTGGACGCCTCAAGCTCAAATCGCAAACGTCGGGGGCGTCTTATTCCGTTGCTGCTTCGGCGAAAGTGTCGGTGCTGTTTGGAGCATACAAATTTTCCGGAGCGACAAGCACAAGCGGAACGATCGAACAGGGCGAACCAACCCCTTCAGCCTATAAATTCAGTTGGCGTAAGGATAAAAAGCTGAAAAAAGCCATCCAGCTCGGTTTTTCGAACAAGACCGCTACGGACATCTCGATCCAGCCCAAACCGCGCGTCAAGCCCGATACGGTCCCGCTATTGGAGAAAGACAAGATCGGCAAAGTCGATCCGCTGTCGGCAGTGATGATACTGACCAAAGCGGACGGACGGCCTCCATGCGACCGCAGCGTTGAGATCTTCGATGGAAATCATCGTTTCGACATCGTTCTCGAACCGAAGCGGCGTATCAAGTTACCGCCATCATCGGCCGGCCGGCGCCCGGAAATCGGCCATGTATGCAGAATTACCTACACGCCGATTGCCGGTCATCGCGATAATGCGGAAACAAAGGCCCGCCTCGCCGACCAGAATGCCGAGATTGTGCTCCGCCATGTTCCCGGCTCCGACATGCTCATACCCTACGCCGTCAACATCCCCACCAAGTGGGGAACGGGAACCATGCTGACCGAACGCATCGACGTCATGCCAACATCGTCAAGAAAAATCGCCTTTACGAACTGAGTTCGGCCTCGCAGTTCCAAAACGTCTGAAGTCTAACCGCTGAACAATAATCTTTGTCCTGTCGGATCCATCGGTTAAATTCCGGGTCATGAAAGATCGCCCGCAT
>JAHQVI010000042.1 GCA_019634405.1 Hyphomicrobiales bacterium | reverse complement strand
TGAGGTGAAAAAAGCTGCGGCGAAGGTACATTGGCCTGAAATGGTTTCGAAAGGCCCGTATCGACCGTGCCGGGATGCAGTCCGACGCAGATCGCGCCGCGGCGTGACCGGGACAGCTCGATGCTCAGCGTCTTGATGATCTGGTTGAGTGCAGCTTTCGACGCCCGGTAGCCGTACCAGCCGCCGAGCCGATTATCCTGGATGCTGCCGACCCTGGCCGATAGCGCGGCAAACACCGCACGTTCATTGCGAGAGAAAGCTGGCAAGGTGTGTTTGGCAACCAATGCCGGCCCGATCGCATTGATGGCGAAGTTTTGCGCAAGCCGCTCCGCGCTCAGGTCACGCCATGACTTTTCCGGCCGCAATCCATCTGGCCCATGCAATAGCCCGCTCGCAACGATCACGAGGTTCAAACGCGAAATAGAGCTGGCGGCACGCGCAATAGTTTCTTCCTCAACAAGATCGACCATCGCCTTTTTGAGTTTGCCATGGTCCAGATCGATGTCCCGCCGGGACCAGGCATGCACTGTGCCGATCGATGGATCGCCAAGCAGTTTCATAACCATGGCCGCCCCGATGCCGCCACCGGCCCCGACGACAAGTGCATTTGCGTTATCCGGGAAGGATGCCAGCATCACGAACTTTCCTTGGCCTCAAGTTTACACTCCAACATCGGCGATGATTGATGAGCAGGTGCAAGTTTCAACTTTCAGCACAGAATACCGAGTACCGCAAGCTGAGCGGGAAATTGTGCAGCTGTAAGCAGATTCTGGCAAGAGCTGGCGTGTCTCAAAACCGGGGCTGAACGCCTCGAAAGACAAACCCCGGTATATTGTGCGGTATCGTGACAAGAGCGGCAAATCTGTCGGCAAGGATGCGCGCGCCATTGCGAGGCCCTATTGGGCCTTCCTTCAGGAGTGACCGGGAATGTTTTGGTGCGTTGCTTGTAAGGTGCTGGACGTCATGCATGACTATGCGCGACGTCCGGTCCTTGTCTATCTGGCCTTGAACGCTTCGCCCGCAACAATCTCGCGGCCACGTCCGTAGCCAGTGAAGAGCTGTTTAAGCTCCGGCTTGCGATCGAGTTGCAGCGCGTAGATTTCTGCGACCGCGCCGGAAAACTCGCCGTCGCGTCCCAGCAGCCGTTCGCCGAATTCAAGAATGCGCAAATTTGGCCAGGCCTGTTCACGCACGGAGAGCACCTGATGCAAAATCTGGCGCGCGGAGTGATCGGGTTGCGCTTGGGCGAGCATCAGCGTCATGGATGCCGTGGAACGGGAGACACCCATATGGCAATGGACAAGGAGGTGACGCCCGGCGTCGGGATTGGCCAACACGTCCTGGCCAAAGGAGAGGATTTCCTCGACATGTGCCTGCTGCGGGGCGTCGAAGCCGAGATTGTCCTCAATGACATCGTGAAAGCGCAATTCCATCCGTGAATGTTCGCCATAATCTCCAAACGCGTCGATGCTGCCGAGATCGGGGTCAACGATCGACAGGACATGGCTCACTTCCAGCACGGAATGGCCGGGCAACTCGGCGAGCCCGCATATTGTGATCGGAAAAGGCGCGTTCAGCGAATTGTGGGAATCATCCTGCATAAATTCCATCCTCTGCCATTTATAAGACCCGAAAATTATAACATGCGCATGTCAAAATAAACATCAGAGTTATATGAAAATTTATAGACCTAAAAAGTAATTAAAATTGCTTGCGCTTACGTTTGCTCAGTAAATCTGAGAGTGTGAAAGTAATTACTTCTGTGTTGATGTAGGGTTAGCGTCACGCTCATTTGTATAATTTTTAATTTTCACTGCCTAAAAAACTGTCAAAACGTGAAGGATCACTGCCACCTTTGCGAATTAAGGAGAGGTACACTATGTTGAATGCTGAACCTTATTCCCTCTAATAAGAGAAAGGATTGTCTCACAGCATGTGCGGCATTTGCGGAGAGCTTGTATTTTCCAACGGCGCGGCTGATCCGGCGGCTATTGGCCGTATGATGGACGTCATGGCGCGGCGCGGGCCGGACTCGTCAGGTCAGATCATGCGAGGCCGTGTCGGTCTTGGCCATCGGCGGCTGCGTATCATTGACCTGACTGAAAAAGGCGCACAGCCCATGAGCGATTCCGCGCTTGGTCTGGAGCTGGTATTTAACGGCTGCATATATAACTATCCGCAATTGCGCCAGGAGCTGGAAGCGTCCGGATACAGATTCTTTTCCACAAGCGACACCGAAGTCATCCTGAAAGCCTATCATGCTTGGGGAACGGCCTGCGTTGAGCGCTTCAACGGCATGTTCGCCTTCGCCATTCATGAGCGGGAGACCGGACGCGTTATTCTGGCCCGCGACCGGTTCGGCATCAAGCCGCTTTATCTGAGCGAAACGCCGGGCCGTCTGCGCTTTGCCTCTTCACTGCCGGCGATCCTTGCTGCGGGCGACGTCGACACCTCGATCAATCGCACTGCGCTCGCCTTCTATATGAGCTTTCATGCGGTCGTGCCGCCGCCCTACACGATCCTGAACGGTGTGCGCAAATTTCCGCCCGCGACGATCCGGGTCATCGAACCGGATGGAACATATGCTGACAAGCGCTACTGGCGACTGAGCTTCGAGCGCGATGCAAGGGATGTGGAGCGGCCGTTTAATGAATGGCGCGACATGGTGCTCGACGGGCTGCGCAAATCCGTTGCGCGCCGGATGGTTGCCGATGTTCCCGTCGGCGTGCTGCTCTCAGGCGGGGTGGATTCCAGCATGATTGTCGGCCTGCTCGCAGAAGCCGGTCAACATGGCCTGATGACGTTCTCCGTCGGCTTTGAGGAAGCGCATGGCGAGAAGGGCGACGAATTTCAGTATTCGGATCTTATCGCCGAGCGCTTTGCGACCCGCCATAACAAGATCTCCGTTCCCTCAAGCGAGCTGATGGATGCGCTGCCCGGCACCATCCGGGCGATGTCCGAGCCGATGGTCTCCTATGACAATGTCGGCTTCTTTCTCCTGTCGCAGGAAGTCTCCAAACACATCAAGGTCGTGCAGTCCGGACAGGGCGCGGATGAAGTTTTCGCCGGCTATCACTGGTATCCGCCGCTCATGTCGTCCAACGATGTCAGTGCGGATTATGCACGCGTCTTTTGCGACCGCTCCTTTGCGCGGCTCAAGGAGCATCTGTCTCCTGAATGGCACACTGAGACCGATGAGGCGCTGGCCTTCGTCTCCGGGCATTTCGCCGAAGCGGGCGCCGCGTCCCCGGTCGACAAGGCGCTCCGGCTCGATTCGACGGTCATGCTCGTAGACGATCCCGTCAAGCGCGTTGACAATATGACTATGGCCTGGAGTCTGGAGGCTCGCGTGCCGTTCCTCGATCATGAGTTGGCCGAGCTTGCTGCACGTATTCCGCCCGAACACAAGCTGGCGCATGGCGGCAAAGGCGTGCTCAAGGAAGCCGCGCGGCTCGTTGTGCCGTCCGAAGTCATTGACCGGAAGAAAGGGTACTTCCCGGTGCCGGCGCTGAAATATATCGAGGGGCCATATCTGGACATGGTCCGGGATGCGCTCACTTCGCAAGCAGCGCGCGACCGCAACCTGTTCAGCCCCGCCTATCTGGATCAGCTATTTGCGGATCCCAAGGGACATATCACACCGTTGAGAGGGTCTGAATTATGGCAGGTTGCGCTACTGGAAATGTGGCTACAAGCACAAGATATTTGACGGAAATCGCCTCTGGCACTGCTTCCGAAAGTTCAAGGAGTCCGGTATGGGCGAAACTCGAATTAAAAGGCGTAACCTCGTAAGCCTTCAGCGCGCGCATCGCGTGAGGTCGCAGTCGCAGCGTGACATGCGGCCGGTTTACGGGTCCAGGCTGGCTTCGCCGCCAAAGCCGAATGCGGTTGTCGATTGCGGCTGGGGGCGGTTGCTGTTTGGCCACACGTTCAAGGACCCCAAGGTTTTGTCCGATACGCTTGGGGCGGAACGTCCGGACCGCCGCGACATCGCGTTCTACATCGGCGATCCGCATGTTCTGCTTGCCCATGCGCCGCAGGAGCTGTTCCTTGACCCCTCCCACACTTACAGGCTGGATCTGAACCGTCCTATGGTGGCCATGCGCAACAAGCCGCTTGGCTTCTTTGTCCGCCGTCTTTCGAACAAGGACGATGCCGAACAGGTCAACCGGATCTATCTTGCCCGCAAGATGGTGCCGGTTCCGCCGGAATTCTTCTGGTCGAACCGGGATAGCCGGGCGCTTACGGTGCTGGTTGCCGAGGATGAGCTGACCGGTGACATCATTGGAACGGTGATGGGGGTTGATCACAACCGCGCATTCGATGATCCGGAGCGGGGATCGAGCCTGTGGTGTCTGGCCGTCGATCCGCAGGCGCGGCAGTCCCGGATTGGCGAAGTCTTGCTCCGCCGTCTCGCCGATCATTTCCGGGCGCGCGGTGCGAACTACATGGACCTGTCGGTCCTGCACGACAACGAGCAGGCCATTGCGCTTTACGAGAAGCTCGGCTTCAGGCGCGTTCCTCTCTTCGCCGTCAAGCGCAAGAACCCGATCAATGAGCCGCTTTACACCGACAACTCTCCTGCGAGCGAACTCAATCCCTATGCCGCGATCATCGTTAATGAAGCGCTCAGACGCGGGATCCACGTTGAGATTACCGATGCAGAGGGCGGGTTTTTCCGTCTGATTCATGGCGGACGCAGCGTCCATTGCCGCGAAAGCCTGTCCGAGTTGACCAGCGGCGTTGCGGTTTCCATTTGCGACGACAAGGCCGTAACACGCCGCGTCGTCTCCCGAGCTGGCCTGAAAGTGCCTACGCAGGTCGATCTCAAGCCGGACATGGCGAATGAGGATGAGGCTATCCGCAAGTTCCTCGAAGAGCATAAGATGTTGGTGATCAAACCGGCGCGCGGGGAGCAGGGCAGGGGCGTTGCCGTTGGCCTGACCCGGTTCGAGGATGTCAAGGAGGCCATACGGATTGCGCGCCCCTTTTCCAACCGGGTGATCATGGAGGAGATGGTCGACGGCCATGATCTGCGGATTATCGTGATCGATTATCGCGTCGTCGCCGCCGCCATTCGAAAGCCGCCTTATGTCATCGGAGACGGCGTCACAACGATCCGTTCACTGGTCGAAAGACAGAGTCGAAGGCGTTCGGCCGCAACGGGCGGGGAATCAACGATCCCGCTCGATGCGGAAACGAAACGGTGCATCGGGCTGAAAGGTTACGGTCTGGATGACATTCTTCCACAGGGCAAGGAACTCCAGACGCGCAAGACTGCAAACCTGCATATGGGTGGTACAATCCATGATGTAACTGATGAATTGCATCCCAAGCTTGCCGAAGCCGCGATCGTGGCTGCGCGCGCGATCGAGATGCCGGTCGTGGGTATTGACTTTATTGTTTCCACACCGCACGCAGAGAGCTATGCCTTTATCGAGGCGAATGAGCGTCCCGGCCTTGCAAATCATGAACCGCAGCCGACCGCAGAGCGATTTGTGGATCTGTTGTTTCCACATTCGATTCCCGCGGCGGTACGAAATGTCCGTCAACAGAGCGAATTGCACGAATAGGACAGATGGCACTTCTCAGGATCGACACGAATTACCTCCAACGCACTTTGAAGCATCTGCTTTCGGTGCCAAGTCCGACAGGTTATACCGATGTCGTCGTACGTGAGACGTGCAAGGAGCTTTCCAGCCTCGGCATCCCGTTTGCGCTGACGAGACGAGGCGCGATCCGGGCGCTTGTGCGCGGCAAGGATCATCGCGGGGCACGCGGGATTATCGCGCATCTGGATACGCTGGGGGCGCAGGTCAAGCGCATCAAGGATAATGGCC
>JAHQVI010000041.1 GCA_019634405.1 Hyphomicrobiales bacterium | reverse complement strand
CAAGATCAATCCGCTGGTGCCGGTCGATCTCGTCATCGACCATTCGGTGATGGTGGATGCGTTCGGAAATGGCATGGCCTATAAGACCAATGTCGAGCTGGAATACCAGCGCAACAAGGAACGCTACGAATTTCTGCGCTGGGGCGCAGGCGCATTCGACAATTTCCGCGTCGTTCCGCCGGGAACTGGCATCTGCCATCAGGTCAATCTGGAATATCTGTCGCAGACGGTCTGGACCAAGCAACTCGAAAGCGGCGTCACTCAGGCCTTCCCGGACACCCTTGTCGGCACGGACAGCCACACCACGATGGTCAACGGGTTGGCCGTTCTCGGCTGGGGCGTTGGCGGCATTGAAGCCGAAGCCGCAATGCTGGGCCAGCCGGTCTCGATGATGATCCCGGAAGTGATCGGCTTCCGCATGAATGGCGAACTGCCCGAAGGCGTCACCGCGACGGACCTTGTGTTGACTGTTACACAGATGCTTCGCAAGAAAGGCGTGGTCGGCAAGTTCGTGGAGTTCTTTGGCGAGGGGCTGGGCAGACTCACGCTTGAAGATCAGGCAACGATCAGCAACATGGCGCCGGAATATGGCGCAACCTGTGGTTTCTTCCCGGTCGATACTGACACGCTGGCCTATATGACAGCAACGGGCCGCGATCCACACCGCATCGAGCTGGTCGAAGCCTATTCGAAGGCGCAAGGGATGTGGCGCGAAGCGTCCACGCCTGATCCGGTCTTTACCGATATGCTCGAACTCGACCTCTCCACGGTCGTGCCAAGCATCGCCGGACCGCGCCGCCCGCAGGATCGCGTTGAACTGTCCAGCGCATCGGCAAGCTTCGAGAGTGCACTGGCGGAAATCCGCGGGTTCAAACCGGGCAGCGCCGCCAACGACATCAACGCGGAAGGTGGAGCGCCTGCGCTCGGCGCGACCGCAGCGGTAGAAGGCGCGGACTATGAAATCGCAGACGGCCATGTCGTTATTGCCGCGATTACCTCATGCACCAACACCTCGAATCCCTCGGTTCTGGTCGCTGCCGGCATCCTCGCCCGCAATGCCCGCGCCAAGGGGCTGAGCGTCAAGCCCTGGGTCAAGACATCGCTTGCGCCGGGGAGCCAGGTGGTCACGGATTACCTCTCGAAATCCGGCCTTCAGGCAGACCTCGACGCGCTCGGCTTCGATCTCGTCGGTTATGGCTGCACGACCTGTATCGGCAATTCCGGTCCCCTGCCGGAAGCGATCTCGCAGGCGATCCACGAAAACGACATCGTGGCCACATCGGTCCTCTCGGGTAACCGCAATTTCGAGGGCCGCGTCAATCCCGATGTCCGCGCCAACTATCTGGCTTCGCCGCCGCTCGTCGTCGCCTATTCGCTTGCCGGCTCAATGACGAAAGATCTGGTGAGGGAGCCTCTGGGCAACGATCAGAGTGGCAACCCTGTCTATTTGAAAGACATCTGGCCGACATCCCAGGAAATCGCCTCGATCATTCGCGAGACGATCACGCCGGACATGTTCAAGGAACGTTATGGCGATGTCTTCAAGGGCGATGAGCGCTGGCAGGCAATGGGATCCTCGACGACGGCCGGCTTGACTTACGGCTGGAGCATGGGCTCAACCTATGTTCAGAACCCTCCTTATTTCGAGGACATCACCGCTGAGCCGGCCGAAATCACAGATATCGACGGCGCGCGCGTGCTTGGTCTCTTCCTCGACTCGATCACGACGGACCATATCTCGCCCGCCGGATCGATCAAAAAGGATGGCCCTGCCGGCAATTATCTGATCGAACATCAGGTGCCGGCCCGCGAGTTCAATTCCTATGGCTCGCGCCGTGGCAACCATGAAGTCATGATGCGCGGCACCTTCGCCAATATCCGCATCAAGAACCAGATGGTTCCGGGCACGGAAGGCGGCGTCACCACCCATCGGCCAAGCGGCGAGGAACTGTCGATCTACGACGCAGCCATGCGTTACAAATCAGAAAACGTGCCGCTGGTTATATTTGCCGGCAAGGAATACGGGACAGGGTCGAGCCGCGACTGGGCCGCAAAGGGGACGCGCCTGCTTGGCATCCGCGCCGTCATCGCTGAAAGCTTCGAGCGTATTCATCGGTCCAACCTCGTTGGCATGGGCGTGCTTCCGCTCGTCTTCCAGGATGGTGCGTCATGGCAGAACCTTGGCATCAATGGCGATGAGAAGGTCTCGATTGCCGGACTTGGCGACCTGACACCGCGCGCGACGCTGACAGCGAAAATCGAGTATGCCGATGGCGAAGTAAAGGAAGTACCGCTGCTTTGCCGCATCGATACGCTTGATGAACTTGCCTATTTCCGCAATGGCGGCATCCTGCATTACGTCTTGCGGGGGCTTGCTTCAGCGGCCTGAAATAACGGCGTTTACCGGGATCATATTCGTCTCACCCAGTCGTGACTGGCAATTGAGGACGTCCTCTACGATACTATAAGCCTTCACAGTCGAATATGATCGAGACCTTGATGACCGTAAAAACAAAAAATGAGGGGGGCATATGCTCCCCTCTGATCCAAAAGCTTAATATCGCTGCCACGTTTGTAATTTTGACGGGCAGTCTGCTTTCCGGATTTGGGTCATCACAAGCGGCTGCTACGCCACAAAAGCAGGTGCATGTCCTTGAATTGTTCACGAGCCAGGGGTGTTCCTCCTGTCCACCTGCGGACAAACTGCTGAAAACCCTGGCCGAGCGCGATGATGTCATCGCGTTGAGTTTCCCCGTCAGCTATTGGGATTATCTGGGCTGGAGAGACACGCTCGCTAAGGAAGAGTATAATATCCGCCAGAAATATTACGCCAAGATGCGCGGCGATCGTGAAATCTATACGCCGCAGATCATCGTCGACGGTTTGTTTCACGTTGTCGGCAGCCGCGCCGACGCCATTGACGAAGCAATCGGCAAGACGACCGAGAAGCTGAAGAGCGCCCAGGTCAGCCTCGACGTAAAAATTGAAGATGGGAAGGCGACCGTCACCGCCGGCAGCGCTCCCGATGAAAGCTCCCATCGCAATGGACGCATCTCGCTCATCTGTTTTTCCAAATCGGTCGGAGTCAAGATCGGACGCGGCGAAAATTACGGCCGCAACGTTACCTATATAAACGTTGCGCGCGACGTCGTCCCTGTTGGCGCGTGGGACGGAAATAATATTCAGTATACTGTTGATCTTCCGGAAGGAGAGTCCTTTGACGGCGTTGCCGCTGTGCTTCAGGAAAACGAATCAGCTGCAGTACTCGGAGCAATTTCAGTAGACCTCTCCGACTAAAATTTTCCCCCGTCGCGAAAAAACTGCGCCTTTTGTGGCACTCAAGACCTAAAAATTGTGTAATTGTTTAGGTGTTGTGTGTTATGGCCTTGCCAAATGCATAATCTTCCTACGGACTTAAGAGTCGAACATTTAGGCTATGGCATATTGGCTGTTTAAAAGCGAACCCGGTACGTGGTCGTGGCACGATCAAATCGGGAAGGGCACGAAGGGCGAAGAATGGAATGGTGTAAGAAACCATACCGCAAAGCTCAATATGATTGCCATGAAAAAGGGCGATCTCGGATTTTTCTATCACTCCGTGGACGAAAAGCAAATTGTCGGCGTTGTCGAGGTTATTGCGGAATCGCATCCGGACTCGACGGATTCAACTGGAAAGTGGTTCTGCGTAGATGTTGCGGCGAAAATGGAAGTGCCGCGCCCTGTAACGCTTGCTGAAATCAAGGCTGATAAACGCCTTGCTGATATGGCGCTGGTCAAGCAGTCGCGCCTTTCTGTTCAAGCGGTGACTGAAAAGGAATGGGAGATTATCTGTACCATGGCTGAAGTGAAAAAGGCGCCTAAAAGCGCAGTAAAAAAACCAACAACGAAAACCGCAACCAAGGCTGCCGCGGTGAAGAAGCCGGCGACGAAGACCGCCGCAAGAACCGCGACAAAAACCATAGCGAAGGCTCCCGCGAAAACGGCGGCTAAAACCACGGCAAAAGCACCGGCGAAAACTGCGGCCAAGACTGCTGCAAAAGCGCCTGCGAAGACGGTGGCCAAAACCGCTGCAAAAGCGCCTGTGAAGACAGCAGCCAAAACCGCCGCAAAGGCGCCTGCAAAAACAGCGGCTAAAGCGACCGCCAAACCGGCCGCAGCCAAAAAACCGGCCACTAAGACCGGTGCCAAGCCAGCCGTGGCTGCGAAAAAGCCAGCGGCCCGGACGGCGTCAAAGAGCAAGAAATAACTCAGTAGTCATACGGATCCGGCTTTTAAGCTGGCGTTTACGGCTTATCCCCCCTAGTCGGCGTTGCAATAAGGGGACGGATCCAATGACACTCTATCGCTATTTCACCTTGCTCAGCACGTTGGCTTTCGTTGCTCTTCCAGCCAATGCCATGGCTGAAGACCGGCTTTCGCTGAACGTCGCTATCGACCAGGCGCATATTGTTCGACTGCAGGCGGACGCAGCTCAAATCATCGTCGGCAATCCTGCGATCGCTGACGTTGCCGCGCAGAGTTCGCGTTTGCTTGTCGTCACGGGCAAATCGTTCGGCATGACCAATCTCATCGCACTCGATGTGAGCGGCGCGGAAATCTACAACGCTGAAATGGTCGTCAGCGATGAAGCGGGCGCAACCGTGACGCTCTATAGCGGAACCGTGCGGCGTTCGTACCATTGCGCGCCGGACTGTCAGCGCATGCTCTCGATCGGCGACGACAAACCACAGTTCAACGACCTCGCAGAAGCGGTCGAGAGAAAATTCGGCGTCGTCAATTCGGCACTCGCCGGGCAATGATTGCGGGTAATCCTATCCTTTCGAGGCGCGGGGAATGAGATCCTCCACATAGGCCGGAACAATCTCCGTCGCCCTGCCATGGCGCGCTTCGTGAAACGCGGACGCGCCTTCGGAAGGTTCAAGATTGAGTTCGACCGTTCGCGCTCCGACCTGACGGGCCGCCGCGCAGAAACCTGCCGCCGGATAGACCGTCCCGCTCGTCCCGATCGAAATGAACAGATTGCATCGCGTAAACGCTTCGTAGATTTCGTCCATCCTGTAGGGCGTCTCGCCGAACCACACGACATCCGGCCTCATGCCCCCCGGCTTGGCGCACGCCTCGCACTTGCTTTCGACAAGAAGCTCCTCCTCGCCCCAGTCAAACCGGTCGCCGCAATGCGCGCAAAGCTTCCGGCCGATTTCACCATGCATGTGGATGAAGTTTTTACTGCCGGCCATTTCATGCAGCGGATCGATGTTCTGCGTCACGATAAGCACATTGCCGGGATAGTCGCGCTCCAGCCGCGCCAGGGCGATGTGCGCCGCATTCGGCTTCACGCCGCTGCTTTCGCGCCTTCGCCGGTTATAGAACTTAAGGACTTTCGCCGGATTTCGCGCAAAGCCTTCCGGGGTCGCAACGTCACGATAATCATATTGCGCCCAAATGCCATCTTTATCACGGAACGTAGACAGGCCAGACTCTGCGGAAAGTCCGGCGCCAGTCAGGATGACGATGTTCTGATATTCGCTCATGTTTCTGCCCCTGCGCCAGAAAGAGCCAGATTACCGGAGAATGCCGATGCCGACCAGTATTGAAGCCTACAGCCATTGGGCGAGCCAGACGGTGCGCACCGGCTGGTATGCGGTGATTGCCGAGATCATGCGCCGGCGCGTTGCCGAAATGAGCGCGGACGCGCCAGCCTATCGCCCGGAGCGGCCAACGCCTGAACGCGGCGAACTCATTCGGGCGGCGCTCAAACTGCAGGCGCAGGATGCCGAGAACGTGCGCAAAGGCGTCTACCCGCCAATGGCGGATGAAGACTCCCTGATCGGCCATATCGACGCGCTTCGCAGAATGTTCGCTGATCTGCCCGCATCGAATGAACGCCGCCTCGCCGGACGCGGAGACGAAGTCGCCGACTATATCGACGCAAGAGATCTGCCGGACTATTACACGCGCAATTTCCATTATCAGACGGACGGCTATTTGTCAGACGAGTCGGCGCGGCTCTACGACATACAGGTCGATACACTCTTTGTCGGAACATCCGGAGCGATGCGCCGGGCCGTCCTTCCGCCAATCGCCGACTATGTGCGCGGCAAGGATCAGCGCAAACTCACCATGCTTGACGTCGCATGCGGAACAGGCCGCTTTCTGAACCAGGCCGCGCAGGCATTTCCCGCGATGCCAATGACGGGCATTGATCTGTCTGGCGCCTATATCGAAGCAGCCAACAAAAGGCTGCGAGGCCGCCGAAATACCAAATTGCAGGAAGGCAATGCCGAACGCCTGCCCTTCGCAGATGCCAGCCTTGATATTGTGACGTCGATTTTTCTGTATCACGAACTGCCTGGCGAGGTGCGCCGCACCGTGACGCGCGAGATCTTCCGCGTTTTGAAACCCGGCGGCATCTACGTCATGGAAGATTCGTTGCAATGGGGCGATGTGCCTGGTTATGACGGGATGCTCGAAGCCTTTCCGCATCGCTTTCACGAGCCATATTACGAACATTTCCTTGGCGATGATCTTGCTGCGCTATTCCGCGAATGCGGCTTTGAGCGTATTGAAACGTTGTTGGTGTTTCTCTCCAAGGTCGTCGCGGGACGGAAGCCGGCTTGATCTGCCCTTTGCTGGCCGCAGCAACAGACCGGCCGTCACGCGATAGCCTGTCACGATCTATCGGCAATAGTCCCAGATCCGCAGCAGCGTCACCCGAATTGTGTCGGCGCGCGGCTCGAAAGGCTCCAGCGGGATGCGGATAATCTCATCCTTCTTCATGTGCCAGGGCAATTTCATCAGCAAACGCCATATCGGCAGATTGCGCCAGTCGGCCAGCAAGGCCTGCTCGATCGGTACGGAGAGATGGATATGCAGCTCATGGGTCTGCGCAACCCGCGAAGTGTAGGAGACCATGTCGATATTCTTGATCATCCGCCATGACAAAAGCCCCAGCCCGTCAATGAAAAGGCCGTATTGCCCGGCACCGATGCGCGGCATGCTTTCCTTCAGCGGATAGTAATAATAGGCGACGCAAAGCGCCGCGACGGCCGGTATAAGCAGAGGCGGAATCGCGAGAACAAAAGTCAGGATAAAGAAAAGGGCGGAGGCGAGCGCCATAGCGTTGACGTTGAAGTCGCCTGCGCTTCTGGAATATGCGAGCACATAACCGCGCTCGACAATTTCGGGAATGTCATCCGGCTTCGCCACGTGTCCCGCCCTACGATTTTCGCCGCGTTGCAGCGGCCGGTCAGGGCGCCCCCATAGTCCCGCATTGGCCACGCTGACGCAGATATTGATCCGCCAGAACAATAGCCAGCATAGCCTCCCCGACCGGCACTGCCCTGATTCCCACGCAAGGATCATGCCGCCCTTTGGTCACAATTTCAGTTTCATTGCCGGCGCTGTCAATTGTCCGGCGCGGCGTGAGGATCGAGGAGGTCGGCTTGACGGCAAAGCGCGCGACAATGGGCTGCCCACTGGAAATTCCGCCTAAAATTCCGCCAGCATTGTTCGAAAAATAGGCAGGCATTTCGTCATCGCCGATATGCATTTCATCAGCGTTCTCCTCGCCGGTCAGCGCCGCCGAAGCAAATCCTGCGCCGATTTCGACCCCTTTGACGGCATTAATGCTCATCAGCGCCGAGGCGATCTCCTGATCCAGCTTCGCATATATCGGTGCGCCAAGGCCCGGCGGGACGTTATCGGCAACGACTTCGATCACCGCACCGCAGGAGGAGCCTCCCTTGCGAATGCCATCGAGATAAGACGCCCAGCTCTGCACGCTGGCATGGTCCGGCGAAAAAAACGGATTGCGGTTGACTTCATCCCAATCCCAATTCGCGCGATCGATCTGTTCCGTTCCAAGCTGAACCAGTGCGCCGCGCACCTTCATGCCGGGCACCACCTTGCGGGCAATCGCTCCCGCCGCCACGCGCATCGCGGTTTCGCGCGCTGACGATCGCCCGCCGCCGCGGTAATCGCGAATGCCATACTTGGCAATATAGGCATAGTCGGCATGGCCGGGACGGTACTTGTCCTTGATCTCTCCGTAATCCTTGGAGCGCTGATCGGTATTCTCGATCATCAGCGAGACCGGCGTGCCAGTTGTGACCTGTACGCCGTCCGCATTCTCGAAAACGCCGGACAGGATCTTCACCTGATCGGCTTCCTGGCGTTGCGTCGTATAGCGCGACTGTCCGGGGCGGCGCTTTTCGAGATAGGGTTGAATGTCCTGCTCCGTGAGCGGAATGCCGGGCGGGCAGCCGTCGACGACGCAGCCGATTGCCGGGCCGTGGCTTTCGCCCCAGGTGGTAACGCGGAAAAGATGGCCGAATATATTATGTGACATGGAAGCGATTCTATAGCGACATCTGCAAAGCTTGTCACCGCCAAGCCTTCGGACGCCTCACTATCCCCATATTGACAATACGTCGTCGGCGCTTATTTATAGGCTCTAGGGAGAGAGCCCCTGCCGCCTGCAGGCGCAAGCCACGGTGAAGCCTCTCGGTACATTCCGCCGCCTCAGTAACACGCGGACCAATGGTAACGCAGGCGCCATCCATATCCCGCAAACTGCTGAAAGGGCGATCCCATGACACATGGAAGACGCAAACCACCGGCTGTCGAAGAGCTGAAGACACAGGCAAAAGCGTTGCGCCGCAGCCTTGAGCGCACAGGCAATCCCGTTTCGCACAGTCAGGCGCTTGAGCTTATCGCGCAGCAATTTGGCTTCAACGACTGGAACTCAGCCTATGCGGCTGCTGGCAATCAACCGCCCGCCTCTCCGGTTTCGCTTGGCGAGCGTGTCAGCGGCCATTATCTCGGCCAGCCATTCGATGGCGAAGTGATCGGCGTCAGTATGCTTGGCGCGCAGGATCGCTACCGCGTGACGCTGCGCTTCGACATCCCTGTCGACGTCGTAACTTTTGACAGCTTCTCCGCGTTCCGGCGGCAGGTAAGCTGCATCATTAACCGGCATGGCGTGACAGTGGAGAAAACGTCGAATGGCAATCCACATATGAGACTTGCCCTTTAGGCTGCATAGGGCATGCCCAACGCATACGCCTTGCCCTCTCCTCGCCGGAAAGAGGGCAAGGCGCTCAATCGTTTGTCAATTCACCGCACAGATTTTGCTGCATCGCCTGTGCAATGGCCGGGATATCCAACCCAAACGAGACCAGCGCGTGTAGCTTGGTGAAGGCGGCCTCGGCAGTCATATCATAGCCGCTGATCACGCCTGCGTCCGCGAGCGCCGATCCGGCGGAGTAGCGCCTCAACGCGACGCTCCCCTCCGTACATTGCGAAACGGCCACAATCGCCGTTCCGGCGTCGCTGGCGCGTTTCAGCGCACCAAGAAACGATCCATCCGCTGTCGGCGCCGTGCCGACGCCGTAACAGCGCAGCACAATGCCGCAAGCGCCCGTTTCGACAATAGCATCGATCAGCGCCGCCGACATTCCGGGGAAAACCTGAAGCACCGCGATGCTGCAGTCCGGACAGGGCGGCGGCTGGTTGGAGAGTATGTCCGCCCGGACTGGCAGGGAGCCATACTCGCTGAAATGAAAATTGGTGCCAATTTCCACCAGCGGAAGAAAGTTCGGCGACGCGAACGCATCGAGTTCGATGGCGTTCACCTTTGTCGTCCGGTTGCCCCTGAAAATGTGACGCCCGAAACAGACGCAAACCTCCGTCAGCCTTCCCGTCGCGATGACCTGCATGGCGCTGATCAAATTGCTCTGAGCGTCATTGCGGATTTCGCATAGCGGTATCTGAGAACCTGTGACGATCACCGGCTTGCGAAAATCCCCTAGCAGAAAGGAAAGCGCAGAAGCCGTATAGGCGAGTGTGTCGGTTCCGTGGATTACGATGAAGGCGTCATACAAATCGCGATTGCTGTGGATCACCGACGCCAGCTTGTACCAGTCATGCGGCCTCGCATTTGCGCTATCCAGCAACTCATCATATTCGACCAGTTCCCAGTCGGGCATCGACGCCGAGGCAAGCTCCGGCAGCCGCTGCCCGATCAGTTCGCCCAGATTCTGGGCGGGAGCATAACCGGCTCCCGTTTGCCGCATACCCAGCGTTCCGCCGGTATGGATGATACAAACGCGCCTGTCCGCCATCGTGGCCTCGCTTCTTCCGGTCGGTGATCTAGCAGGCGCCCGTCGTCAGATCGACCCAGCTTCGACCATGTAATTATTGGCAGTGCACATCGCAGCGTCGTCAGATGCAAGAAAAACAACCATTCTCGCGACATGAACCGGTTCGATCAGATCCGGCAGGCACTGGCTCTGGAGGTGCCGTTCAACCGCCTCCTCCGTGACCCAAAGCTGTTTCTGCCGATCCGTCATGATCCAGCCAGGAACAACCGTGTTGACGCGGATGCGGTGCGTTCCAAGATCACGCGCCATTGTGCGCGTCAAACCGTGGACAGCCGATTTCGCCATGGCGTAGACGGGAAAACCGCCACAGGCCTCCCACCAGGAGTTCGAACCCATGTTGATGATCGAACCGCCGCCGGCCGCAATCATGCCTGGGGCGACAGCCTGGATAGCAAAGAAATGATGCCTCAGATTTACGGCGACGCGCTCGTCGTACTATTCGGGCGTGACATCCGTCCAATCATGCCTGTCGTCGCGGGCCGCATTGTTGACGAGCACGGTCGGCGCGCCGATCTTTTCGGTCAACTCGCCAATCGCGCCTCGCAGATTATCGACGTCACGCAGATCGCATCGCGCGAAATGAACATTATCGCCAAGCCGGTTCGCCAGCT
>JAHQVI010000040.1 GCA_019634405.1 Hyphomicrobiales bacterium | reverse complement strand
TCATCGAGATCTTCGTCCAGAGCGTCGATGAAGTGACGTTTCCGCAGGTTCGCATAAACATCCCCCATCGTTTCACCGAATTGGAGCAAGGTCGTTAAGATAGGTTCGCGTTGGGCCTTGGGGACGTCATAGAAGACTCCCGAGACAAAGCCTTGTAGGCTTTGCGAGAAAATTGGAATGGTTACCTTATGGCGTAGAACATCATCTCTGATATCAACTGAGTGGCGTATATGATCAATGGCCCGTTTGCGAAGCGCGTTTAACATTAACGCGATTTCGTATGCCTGAAGACCAACCCAAGGTCCTAGACAGCTTATGTCAAGTGCTTCAGCCCATGCGAGCCATGGGGTGGCAGAGTAAAAGTCAATATCGCCTTCGGCTACAACTTGCTTGAATGAATTAACGGCTAATTGAGTTTCAGGTACTATCGGAGTTGGGCATGCTTCATATAGGCGGTCAACCCAAGCATCAGCGATTGCTAAGCCTGATTCTGAGAGATGATTAAGATGGTTTCGATTGCTCAGTATGTTATCGACGCGGGGTTCCGTAAAATAATACGAAAATCTACCTCGATAGAGCTTGGCAACATCTAAGCCTAAATCGATGAGTAACTCAGATATGTGTTCTTTTTCTTTTTTTGTAACAAGGCCTTGACGCTCAGCAGCATCAAAATACCTGACAGCGCCTGCAGGCGATTTCCAACATGTTTGCCATGGATCATAAGCTAAGAAAAAAGCTATGCCACGGCTCTTTTGCGTTTGTTCGCCATGGTTCGCCACCATTCCCACCTTATGCTGGGTAGACAATATTTTTGTAAGCTGTATCCTGGCTTTAAGGTTAATGTCCTCAAGCTTTAGTAAAGGGAGGTGCACGGAAGTATCAACTTCTTAGTATTGCGATTAACCCCAAATTATACAATAATATTAGTCCATGGCAAGGTATCTCATTGCCAGATCGATTTCTAATGAATAATTATTTTTGGTATTAAGGAAATCTACTTGGTTTTGATGTTTGCAAGTAGTTCTCGATTTACTACTACAACCCATTCGTCAGAAGATATGTTGTTTTTTAGTTTTTCTTCGATTTGAGCTGATGCTTTTTTCCCAATAATTACAATCTCACCATCTTCTGTCTCATAAACTGCTGGACATCCACCAAAACTGCAACGCAATTTAGTCGGCGTGATGTTTATTAGCCCGATAAAACCATCATTTTTTGCAGTCTCGGTCATTTTATACCCCGTAGTTTGTAGCCTGATGGCCGTATAAAATCTAAACAAATTCAATATATTGGATGTGCTTTTCTTTCTTATCTGATGAATACAAAAAAGCGTCGCTGATGTGAAGGCGTATCGCGTGTTTTTGCGTGAAGTTTTTTTGACCAACTGCTCTCGCGCAAATTTATGTGCGTATATGCGTTCAAAATGCTCCTTCAAATGAAATATCGCTGTTAAGGCTGATTAGTTTAGAACTTTTAAAAACTTCAACGCATACAGCCTTATATACAAGCTCCTGCCCCTACTGAAATAATGTATTATCCAATCGTGACGCAATTACGCGGTCACCGGGGCCGGAAGTTGGAAAAACTTTGTACATAAAACAGGAGGAATGGAAAAAGCGTCAGGTCCGATTTCCACATGGCTCCGTTGCCGAAACACTGATCGGAGGCGCTCGATGTTTCGTGGAAATCTGTATGGATTGATTATTGTTATCCTGTCTTTCGCCATCGCGGTTATTGCGACGGTCAAGCAGGTTCAGCAAAGCGGCGTCAGAGTTGAGCTGATCATTCAGCCAATCTTGCCGCCGACACAACTAGCTGATCCCGGTAGAGATCCGAGGCAGGAGGTGACTTTCAATACGCACTGAAGTCTTCTAATCTTGTAACTGTCCGTTCAAGCGCAACAGGCGTCAGAACGGCGCTTACGGGAGGCAATTTGAGCGATACATGCTCAACTCGCCTCCACCGGGATGGGGCGGTTACATCGAGTGTACAATGTATTTTTCGTATCTCTTGTCCTTTACGCAATTTTCGCTGATAGCGAAGTCCCGGACTGAAATACCTGCCAAATGAATTGTCATCGGGTCATTTGAAACAAGGGGATGCCACCATGCCAGATCCTCGCCATTCGCAACCAGCCGGTAAGCACAGCTTTCGGGCAGCCAACCCAACTCTTCGACCGCACGCGGCGTAAGCTGAACGCAATCCGGAACACGCTCGCGCCGATTGCCGTAATCGGTACACCGGCAAGCGCCGATATCGAGCAGCTCGCAGGCTACGCGCGTGAATGCGAGTTCCTCTGTATCCTCGTCTTCCAGCTTGATGAGACAGCAGCGCCCGCAGCCGTCGCACAGGGCCTCCCACTCTTCCACCGTCATTTCGGCGAGTGATTTCTCTTTCCAGAACGGAATTTCGCCCGACATGAGAATAACCTTTTAAGCCTTGGCGTTTATGCCTTTTATCATCAGATGCGCGCACGGGATTGCGGCTTGTGACTGCGCGCTTTGCGAGTTTTTGTTTCCACTGCCTGTCAAGTCGCGTATCTATTAATTCAAAGTCAACGAACCTGAAGAGTAGAAGCCTTGCGCGACTGGATTTTCAAGCCAAATCGCAGGAATCGCCTGATTGATTGGTGGGCGTTGGATTCCTGGATCGATTCCAGCCTTTACAGTGTCTGGGCAAAATATCAGGACGCCTGGTCAGCCTATTCGAATTTCATTAACCAGTTCCGGGTGCGCGGTTTTCGCCGCGCCATGAACGAGCTGGCGTCTGAGGCGACCACGATCGGTCTGGGTGGCCTCATCGGCTTGCTGACATTGGCGTTGCCCTCGCTTGAGGCGACGAACAATTCCTCCTGGCTGACCTCGTCGCAATACAGCGTCACCTTTCTGGACCGCAATGGCGCCGAAATCGGCAAGCGCGGTATCCTGTTCTCCGATGTCGTACCGCTCGACGAGGTGCCCGACAATCTGGTCAAGGCGACGCTGGCAACCGAAGACCGGCGCTTCTTTGACCATTTCGGCGTTGACGTGGTCGGCACATTTCGCGCGATGGTGGCCAACGTTCAGGCCAATGACGTGGTGCAGGGCGGCAGTTCGTTGACGCAGCAGCTTGCCAAAAACCTCTTTCTGAGTTCCGAGCGCTCATTTGAACGCAAGGTCAAGGAAGCTTTTATCGCGCTTTGGCTTGAAGCGCGCCTGACCAAGAAACAGATTCTGAAGCTGTATCTGGATCGCTCCTATATGGGCGGTGGCACTTATGGCGTTGAAGCGGCGTCGCAATTCTATTTCGGCAAGAGCGTGCGCGAGATCAATCTCGCCGAAGCCGCGCTTCTGGCCGGGCTTTACAAAGCGCCAAGCAAATATGCGCCGCACGCCAACCCGGCCGAATCACGCGCACGCGCGAACCAGGTGCTGACCAATATGGTTGACGCCGGTTACATGACGGAAGGCCAGGTTCACGGCGCACGTCTGAATCCGGCGCAAATCATCGACCAGACGGCTTCGTACACGCCCAACTATTTCCTTGATTGGGCGTTCGAAGAGGCGCAAAGGCTGACACAGGGGCGCGGCGAATATAATCTGATCGCACGAACAACGGTTGATATTTCGCTTCAGCAATCGGCGGAAACGGCGGTTGAAACTGTGCTGGACCAGAATGCGCGCGCCAAACGCGTCGATCAGGCGGCTTTGGTGGCGATGGAAACGGATGGCGCCGTGCGCGCGATGGTCGGTGGACGGGATTATGGCGAGAGCCAGTTCAACCGGGCCACAAAAGCTCTCCGTCAGCCGGGATCGTCATTCAAGACCTACGTCTATCTGATGGCGCTGGAGCACGGCGTAGATCCTAATGATCGCGTTGTTGACAGCCCCGTGTCCTGTGGCAACTGGTCTCCGAGAAACTATTCGGGCGGCTTTCGCGGCGGCATGACACTGACGACCGCGCTGGCGAAGTCGATCAATACGGTTGCGGTCAAGCTTTCGTTTAACAATCCCGGTCGGGATAAGCTGATCGAGACGCTGCACAAGCTGGGCCTGACGCATATTCGCAAAAGCTGCTCGATGGCGCTTGGCGATCAGGGCGTTACGCCGCTTGATCATACGTCCGGTTTCGCAACCCTTGCGGCCGGCGGCAAGCGCGTCAATGGCTACGCCATTACCGAAATTCAGAATGAGCAGGGCGATCTCATCTATAACCGCCAGACCGAGGAACCGCCTGCGGAACAGATCTTTGACCGTGAAGCCGTTGAAAAGCTGAATGAGATGCTCACTCATGTCGTCACGGGTGGAACCGGCCGGCGTTCGCAGCTCGAATTCACCGTATCCGCCGGCAAAACCGGAACCAGTTCCGATTATCGCGACGGTTGGTTCATGGGCTTTACCGGTCAGTATGTTGTCGGCGTCTGGTATGGCAATGACAGCTTCAAGCCGACAAATCGCGTGACCGGTGGATCGCTGCCGGCTGAAACCTGGAAGCAGGTCATGATCGCAGCGCATGCCAATTACAACATTCCCCAGATCCCTGGAGTGCCGCTTCATCCAAATCAGGTCGAACTTGCCAACCGTATCGCCGAGGTCAAGAAGGCCGACCCGACGCTGGGGACCTCCACCGGGTACGGGAATGGAGGCATGCCGGACAAGACACGCGCTTTGCTAATAGCCCTGTCGAAAATGTTCAAGGAGGCAAAACCGGTCGAGGTGAGGGGCGCGCGCGGGGCTTTGCTCAATGACGGTCCGGAGCGTTTTGCAGGCGCTCAGGGGCGTTAATAGCAACGTCCAGCAAGGCAAAAGCTTGATCCGATGGCGTAGCGGGATTATCGAATGAACTGGCTGCGACTGGAACAAGGTTTGGGCGGAATCCTCGTGACGTGAAACATTTTTTTTATTTCATCATATTTTCTGGCCTGTCCCTGATTATGGGGCTCGGCTCAGCGAACTATTTCATCGATGACGGCTTTGCCCTGATCGTCAGCCGCGGCGGTCCCTGGCAGACCTGGGTGAATGCCGGCAGCAGTTCAGCCGATCCCTATACGCGCGCGCATATTGCGGTTACCGGTCAACTGCCGATTACATCCGCCAGCGGCCTCACCTATTTTGCGGAACATGACGAGAATGGCGACGCCCTTAGCTCGGATTGCGACTATGAAATCATCGCCCGTCCATTCAATGCCGTCTGGTGGACCATCGCGGCCTATGACGAGGACGGCAATCTTATTCCCAACCGGGCCGGCCGGCATGCGTTCAGCAGTCAGGGGCTGACGATTCTCCCGGACGGCACGCAGCGGATCGCCCTTGCGCCCAAAGCCCGCCCCGGACACTGGCTCCCCTCCGGAGAAGACAAATATATAACGCTCGTCCTGCGCATCATCCGTCCGCTGGTGGTTGAGGGGAGTGAGGAGGATGGCCGAAGCGATCAGACCGACACTCTGCCAGAGATCAGGAGGACAGCATGCTGATGATTCTGCGCTATGTCCTTTCGCTTTGGCCGTGGTTCGTCGCCTCCTTGCTTGCCGCTGGCGTCATCCACATTTCCGCGGTTTTTAGCGTCCCCTATGTCGCCACGCAGGATGCCTGGGCAAGGCTGACGAAAATCTCAGGGAGCAACGAACTGTCCGTTCTGCCGGTTGCGGAAAGCGATATGCCGCTGCCGTTCATGGCGCCTGATATCGCTTACGCATTTTGCCATTATGATCTTTCCGAACGTAATGTGACTGTGGAAACACCGCTCGGCGATGCGTCATGGACCATTGCCGTATCGGGCCGCTATGGCGAGAATTACTATTTCATCTCGGGCGCGGAAGCCAAGCGGCGGGAATTGCGGCTTCTCATCGTGCCGCGCGCGAGGCTGGCGCAGGAAATCAGCACCGAACTATCGCAGGAAGGCGAAGAGCAGATCATCGTAATCGCTCCTGCCTTGACCGGGTTGGTTGTGATCCGTGCGCCGATAAGGGGCCCGAGCTTTCGGGCGCAGACCGTCAATCTGCTCAAGGGAGCCAAATGCGGCCTTCTTGAAGAGGAAATCATCGATATTGACCCGGCGACATTATCTAAGGGGCTGGATCTGCCTGAAAAACGCAGCCGTCACGTGCCGCCCGAACTGCTTTAGAGATGATCCGGAAAGCTAAGCACCGGTTTTCGGTCCGACGCCCTGGTGCGTTGCAAGCAGGTGAATTGGCGGGAATGCTCAGGCTTTGAGGGCGTTGCGGCGCGTCTGTTTGCTTCGTGGCCTTTTTTCAGCCCTTACCGATGCTCTGGGAAACAGAATGATTTCAGCGCCGGATTGTTTCTGCGTTCCGTGGCTTGTTATACCGCTTTCGGGCTTGCTGGCGTCCGCACCGGAAATGCGAGACGGTGTAAGGCCGCGCTGCCGGGCGCGCAGATCGTGAATCGTGCTCATGGGGCGATCCGAAATCAGGAGGTGTGGAATTGTCCGCTGACATTCAGTCATATATTCTGGGATTGAATATTGCGTTAAGCGCATTAATGATTGTGGTGTAATGGCGTAAAGTTTTAGGCGAACATAACTAAAATTATTTTGGTCATTCCGTAATTATTGCATCGTCAAGACGGTGACGGCCTTCGCGATCTTCAATCTCGATTACCCACATATCGCTGTCGAATTTCGTCTGGCGGGCGAGATATTCATCGGCCTGGCGCTCATCGACGCTGTTACCCTCGAAGGCCATGCTCCACGATCTGTCCGTCGCCGCATCGTGCAGCCCGGCCATTGCCGGGCGCAGAATGCGGGCCTGACCGTCAAGCGTGGCGATCTTGATGTAGATTGCGCCCGCATCCGGATCACCCTTGCGGGCGATGACGGCTGGGATAAATTCTGAACCTAGCCGCCGAATATAAGCGCTGATCCAGATTTGCGCTTTGACCCGCATTGACGTCTTGCTCCGTTGAATGGCTTTCAGATCATGAGGCGCTTTTTGCGGCAAGGATACGCTGCTCTGCAAGCCTGTCGGCGGCGTCGCTGGTTGGCAGCGTCTGCAGCTCGGCGGCCTCGAAGACCGATGTCAGCGTGCCGCCAATCGTGCGCAACCGCGCTTGAACCGCTTCCGCCGTCTCGCCGTTTCGTTCCGCCGAAAGCTGAATGATGCCGCCGGCATTGATAACATAATCCGGTGCGTAAAGAATGCCCCGATCACGCAGCGCCGCGCCATCTGCTGCCGTCGCGAGCTGATTATTGGCGGCGCCGGCGACAATCTTCGCCTTCAGCCTGGTTATGGTTTCGCCATTGAGTACCGCGCCCATCGCGCAAGGCGCGAAGATGTCGGCGGTAACGTCGTAGATTGCATCGGGCGCAACGGCTACGGCCTCGTAATCCGATTTGGCCTGACTGACGGATGCCTCGCGCATATCTGTCACGATCAGCCTCGCCCCCTCTTCCGCAAGGAGCCCGGCGAGCATTGCGCCGACATGACCAAGCCCTTGCAGCGCTACGGTCAACCCCGAAAGCGTATCCTTGCCCAGCTTGTGGCGGACCGCCGCTTTCATGCCCGCCAATACGCCGCGCGCGGTGCTCGGGGACGGATCGCCGCTTCCGCCAGCGCTGAGCGGCAGACCAAGCACATGCTTCGTTGCCTTGCGGATCTCGATCATATCATCTGCGCCGGTGCCGACATCCTCGCCGGTAATGTAGCGGCCGCCGAGTTTTTCGATAGCGCGTCCCATCGCCTGCATCAGC
>JAHQVI010000039.1 GCA_019634405.1 Hyphomicrobiales bacterium | reverse complement strand
GTTCACAGTTAACACGCTCGACGAACATCTCGACATGCTGATGGTCTGCCACCATCTCGACCCGTCGATCGCAGAAGACCTCGCCTTCGCTGAAAGCCGCATCCGCAAGGAGACAATTGCGGCGGAAGACATCCTGCACGATATCGGCGCGCTTTCGATGATGGCTTCCGACAGCCAGGCGATGGGCCGCGTCGGCGAGGTCGTGATCCGCACATGGCAGACCGCGCACAAGATGAAGACGCAGCGCGGCGCATTGCCGGAAGACGGGGCGAGCGGCAACGACAATTTCCGCGCCAAACGCTACATCGCGAAATACACGATCAACCCGGCCATCGCGCATGGCGTATCGAAACATATCGGATCGATCGAGGAAGGAAAGCTTGCGGATCTGGTGCTCTGGTCACCGGCTTTCTTCGGCGTGAAGCTGGATATGATCGTCAAGGGCGGCGCGATTGCGGCAGCCGCGATGGGCGATCCGAACGCGTCGATCCCGACGCCGCAGCCGGTTCACTACCGCCCGATGTTCGGCGCATTCGGACGCGCGCTGACGACGACATCGGTCACCTTCGTATCGAAAGCCGCCATGGAAAACGGCATCGGCGAAAGGCTGAACCTTGCCAAGGAATGCGTCGCCATCGAGAATGTGCGCGGGGGGATCTCGAAAAAGAGCCTGCCTATGAATGATGCGACGCCTGACATTCAGGTTCACCCGGAAACCTATGAGGTGCGTGCGGATGGCCAGCTTCTCGTCTGCGATCCGGCGAAAGAGTTGCCCATGGCTCAGCGTTACTTCCTGTTCTGAGGACGCATCATGATCAGAGCGTCGGCCATCATTCCACCCGCAGATGTTCGTCCCGATGAGTCGAAGCGGTTCGTAACGCTGACGCGTGAAGAACGCTACCGGCGACGCATCGTCATGACGACCGATTGCGGTTTTCAGTTCCTGCTGGACCTGCCGCAAGCTGTCTATCTCCCCGATGGTTCGGGGCTGCTGCTCGAAACCGGCGATTTCGTCCGTGTACGTGCAGCTGCGGAGCCCTTGCTTGAAATCCGGGCGGGCGACACCGCGCTTCTGATGCGGCTGGCATGGCATATCGGCAACCGCCACACGCCGGCGGAAGTTGCAACGGATGCGCTTTATATTCAGGCCGATCACGTACTTGCCGAGATGGTGCGTGGCCTTGGCGGCGTTGTTAGCGAGGTCACCCGGCCGTTTGAACCGGAGGGCGGGGCCTATGGCGGGCATGGCGCATTGACCAGCGGGCATCACCGTCATGGCAACGCGGCTAACGGCCATCATGAGCATTAAGGCGATGTCGCAGGACATATCCCGGTCACCGGGAACGGACGCATCAGGACGCAAACCGGATTTTCCCGCCGAACTGCTGGTGTGGCTCTCGCCGTCTTTTCCGGTGGGCGCCTTCGCTTATAGCCACGGCCTTGAAAACGAGGTTGCGGAAAAACGCGTGAACGATGCCGCGAGCCTGACGGAATGGCTGGCGGCGCTGACAACGCATGGCTCCCTGCATAATGACCTGATCCTGCTCTCGCTGGCATGCCGCGCCAAAGATTCCGCCGCGCTCCGTGAAATATCGGAACTCGCCTGCGCGCTTCAACCGTCCTCGGAGCGTTCGGCTGAAGCGCTCGTTCAGGGCGAAAATTTCCGCGTGGCCTATCAGGCGGGCTGGGAAGGCGAACAGCGAAGCCGTTTTGACGATGTGGACGAAAACGCGCCGATGACGCTTGCCGTGGCGGTCGCCATCGCCGCATATGATCGAGAGTTGCCGCTCCTGGCGACGCTGGATGCCTTTGGGCTTGGCTTTCACACAAACCTCGTCTCCGCCGCGATCCGGCTGAACATCATTGGCCAGTATGATGGGCAGCGCGTGCTGGCGAAGCTCCTGCCGAACATCCGGGCGGCGGCAAAATCTGCCGAATATGCGTGTGAAGACGATCTGGGCAGCGCCACCTTTGCAGCAGATATTGCATCCATGAAGCATGAAACCCAAACGACAAGGCTATTTCGTTCATGACACATCACCACGGTCCCTTGCGCATCGGCATTGGCGGGCCGGTCGGCACAGGCAAAACAACGCTGACGGCGGCGCTTTGCAAGGTTCTTGCGGACAGGGTCGATATGTGCGTGATTACCAATGACATCTACACGCGCGAGGACGCCGAAGCCCTGATTCGTGCGCAGGTTCTGCCGAACGAGCGGGTTATGGGCGTGGAGACAGGCGGTTGTCCGCACACGGCCATTCGGGAAGATTGCTCGATCAATCTGGCGGCGATCGCGGAGATGCGCGCAAAATTTCCGGGCATGGAGCTGGTGCTGATCGAGTCCGGTGGCGACAATCTCGCTGCAACCTTTTCGCCTGATCTCGCCGACCTGACGATCTATGTCATTGACGTCGCGCAGGGCGGCGATATTCCGCGCAAAGGCGGGCCGGGCATTACGCGGTCCGACCTGCTCGTGATCAACAAGACGGATCTTGCGCCCCATGTCGGGGTTGACCTTCACCGGATGCACGCCGATACGGCCGAAGCGCGCGGCGACAAGCCGTTCGTTTTTGGCAATCTCAATCGCGGCGACGGTGTCGAGCAGATTGTGGCTTTCCTCAAAGCCCGGGGCGGCCTTGGTCTGTCAGCGGGCCTTGAGACCCACGCTTAGGAATGACGCGTCCTGCAGCATCGGACCGAAAAGTGGATACCGGTTTTCGGATCAATCCGATGCTTCAAAGATAGCTGGAGCGCCGCCGCCGTAACCGGCTAGCCGTCTGGCGCTCCAGAGTTTTGATCTTAGGCGGCGAACCGGGTTCGCTTCGCCTGAAAACGCTTTAGTTCCCCAGGATCTGGCTGAGGAATAATTTCGTTCTGTCGCTCTGCGGATTGCTGAAAAACCCTTCCGGTTCCTGAATTTCCACGACCTGGCCTGCGTCCATGAAGACCACGCGGTCGGCAACCTGCCGGGCAAAGCCCATTTCGTGGGTGACGCAGATCATCGTCATGCCGCTTTCGGCCAGATCGACCATCGTATCGAGAACCTCGGAGATCATTTCCGGGTCAAGCGCGGAGGTCGGCTCGTCGAACAGCATGACGTTCGGGTTCATGCAGAGTGACCGCGCAATCGCGACGCGCTGCTGCTGGCCACCGGAAAGCTGTCCCGGATATTTCTCGGCCTGTTCGGGAATGCGGACGCGTTCGAGAAATTTGCGCGCCGTATCTTCCGCTTCCCGTTTCGGGATTTTTCTGACCCAGACCGGCGCCAGCGTGCAGTTCTCCAGAACCGTCAGATGCGGAAACAGGTTGAAATGCTGGAACACCATGCCGACTTCACGGCGGATCTCCTCAATATGCTTGACGTCGTCGTTCAGCTCCGTGCCATCGACGATTATGGAGCCTTCCTGATGCGTTTCCAGCCTGTTGATGCAGCGGATCAACGTCGATTTACCCGAACCGGACGGGCCACATATCACAATGCGTTCACCCTTGCCGATGTTCAGATTGATGTCCTTCAGGACATGGAAATCGACATACCACTTGTTCAGTCCGCTGATCTCGATCATTGGGCGGTTGCTGGCCGTATTCGCAGCGTTATTTTCGCCGGCCGCACGTTCCTGTTCCGCAGTAGCCATCAACTCTATCCTTAACTTCGTTTCGATCTGTCGAGTGAGCGTTCCACATGCTGGCTGTAGCGCGACATGCCGTATGTGCAGACCCAGAATACAAATGCAGCGAATATCATCGCCTCAATATCAAACCCCTTCCACTCTATCGAGCGACTCGCATTCTGCGCCGTCTTCAAAATATCGAGAAGGCCGATGATCGCCACAAGCGAGGTATCCTTGAACAGCGAGATAAAGGTATTCACGATTCCCGGTATCGAGATCCGGAGCGACTGAGGCAGGATGATCAGCCCCATTTTCTTCCAGTAGCTGAGCCCCAGCGCATCGGCGGCTTCGAACTGACCTTTCGGGATGGCCTGCAATCCGCCGCGCACAACCTCTGCGGCATAGGCCGCCTCGAACAGGGTAATGGCGATCATCGCGCGCACAACCTTGTTGAAGTCAACCTCGGCAGGGAAGAAGAGCGGCAGCATCACCGATGACATGAACAGCACCGTGATCAGCGGCGCGCCGCGCCAGAACTCGATATAGGCGACCGACAGCGAACGGATGACAGGCAACTCCGAACGCCGGCCCAGCGCCAGCAGAATGCCGAGCGGCAGCGATGCGACGATGCCGACATAGGCCAGAGATATGTTGAGCATGAAGCCGCCCCACTCATTGGTGGGAGCAGACGGCAGACCAAGCAGCGATCCCTCGATCAAGGCATAGGCGAAGACGGGGAAGCCCAGCAGCGCAAAAGCGCCAACTTCACGCTTGTTCGGCGTTGCGGGCGTGACCAGCCAGGCGATCATGACCGCCAGCACCGCAAAAACCGTTATCGGACGCCAAAGCTGATCCGGGTTCGCCGAGTAGAACAGCCCGAAAATAAGCTGGTCGAAGCGCACCTTGATGAACGTCCAGCATGCGCCATCCGGGTTTGCATCGCATATGGAGCGATCCGTGCCCGAAATGCTCGCGCTGAAAAGCAGCCAGTTCGCGATCGGCGGAACGAGCACGTACAGCAGATAGATACAGACGATCGTTATCAGCGTGTTCGTGACCGATCCGAAAAACCGCTCGCGTATCCAGTCCAGAGGCCCGCCTTCAGAGCGCGGCGGCGGCCGACTTTCAATTTTGTCAAAGAGTACTGCGTCAGCCATCGTTTATCTTTCCACCATCTGTACGCGCTTATTGTACCAATTGAGAATGATCGAGGTTGTCAGGCTGAGCCCTATATAGACCGCGAAGGTGATCGCCATGATCACGAGCGCCTGTCCGGTCTGGTTGAGCGCGGTTCCAGCCCAGAGCGCAACCAGTTCCTCATAGGCGATCGCGGTCGCCAGCGAAGAGTTCTTCGTCAGGTTGAGATACTGGTTGATGGTCGGCGGGATGATGACGCGCAAAGCCTGTGGGATGATCACGAGTTGAAGCATCTTTGGCCGGGGCAAACCAAGCGATTCTGAAGCCTCAGTCTGGCCGTGCGAAACCGACTTGATGCCGCCGCGAACTTCTTCGGCGATGAATGCCCCCGTATATGTCGTCAGTGCAAACCAGAGGGCGAAGAGCGGCAGCGGGAAATGCGCCCCACCTGTTAGATTGAACCGGCCCAGTTCAGGGATCTGGAATGTCAGCGGCGAGTCAAAAACAAGAAAGACGAATGCAACAAGTCCGGCGAGTGTGAGCAGGCCATAGACCCTGCCCGGTGGCCGCTGACCGGTATCATACTGTTTCTTTTTCGCCCATCTGACGAACATCACATAAGCAATGATGCCAATCACAATCGCCAAGCCGAGCGCCCAGATCCCGATTCCGTCACCCATGATCGGCTTGGGAAGATAGAGGCCGCGATTGTTCAGGAAGACGCCGTCCGCCAAACCGAAGCTTTGCCGTGGCGAAGGAAACAGCGGGAGGAAAACCGCGAAATACCAGAACATGATCTGCAAGAGAAGCGGGATGTTCCGGAATATCTCGATATAGATCAAGGCGAAACGCGACAGCAGGTAATTGGGCGACAGGCGCATGACGCCGACCAGGAAGCCGACGGCCGTCGCGCCTATAATACCCAGCACACTGACAATAATTGTGTTCTGCAGCCCAATGAGGAAAACCGTCCAGTAGGTACTTTCGCCCAGCTTGAATTCGATAAAGGGCGAGAAACCAACGGCGAACGGCGCAACCTGGTCGAGAAAGTCGAAACCAGTCTGAATACCGCGTTCGCGAAGATTGGTGACCGTATTCTGAAAAATTGTGTAGAGCGCCCATACAACAAGAATGAGCGCCGTGAGTTGAGCCGCAAGACCTCTAACAGCCGGGTTGCGGTAAAACGGAATGCTGGTTTTTGAACTCAAGGGCGGTCTCGCGGCGTTAGTAAATCAATCAACTTTTGAAAACGGCGCCCAGTACACTGGACGCCGCATCAATTGACCTAATTAGCGGACTGGAGGAGCGTAAAGCACGCCGCCCTTGCTCCACAGCGCGTTGACGCTGCCTTCACGCTCAAGACCCAGCGGGGTAATGTTGCGTGTGTACATTTCATCGTAGTTGCCGACGGCCTTGATCGCGTTCAGAGCCCAATCGTTCGACAGGCCGAGATGCTCGCCCATCGTGTCTTCCGCGCCAAGCAGACGCTTGATGTTCGGGTTGTCGCTACCGGATTTCAGCTCGTCAGCATTTTCCGACGTAACGCCGAGTTCGTCGCCATTGATCAAAGCAAACAGTGTCCAGCGAACAACGTTTGCCCACTGATCGTCACCCTGACGCACGGCCGGCCCAAGCGGCTCTTTGGAAATTGTTTCCGGCAGAATGACCGCGCCATCAGGATCGCCAAGTTCGGAGCGGATAGCGGCAAGCTGAGATTTGTCCGATGTCAGAACGTCGCATGAACCGCCATCGAAGCCTTCGCGGGTCTGTACCGACGTATCGTAGGTGACAGGCGTGAACTCCATTCCGTTCGTACGGAAATAGTCAGCAAGGTTCAGCTCGGTTGTGGTGCCGGCCTGAACGCAGACAGTCGCTCCGCCGAGTTCGGTCGCGCTGCTGACGCCAATCTCTTTCTTGACCAGGAAACCCTGTCCGTCGATGTAGTTGTAATAGGTGAAATTGATGCCAAGCGTGACGTCACGCGTAAGCGTATGCGTGGTGTTACGCGACAGGACGTCGACTTCACCGGAGCTGAGCGCAGTAAAGCGTTCTTTAGCGGTCAGGTTCGTAAAGGTGACTTTCGACTTGTCGCCAAAAATTGCAGCGGCGAGCGCATAGCAGACATCCGCGTCGATACCGGTCATTTCACCGGCATCGTTCGGCGCAGAAAAACCCGGCAGACCGCCGTCAACGCCGCATTTGAGACTACCACGTTCCTTAACATCGTCGAGCGTCGCGCCCAATGCAGGCATGGACGCGAGCGTCACAGCCGCGATTGCACCTGAGATCAGCGATATGTTTCCCATGTGTAACTTCCTGATAAAAGTTGTTCAACGTCAGCGAAATAAGCACAAAATGTGCCATGCGCGCTACGCTACCAAATGATATGCCTTTTGCACATGGGAGCTATGCAAAAAATGTATTGCTGACGGAAACAATCACAATTCTCAACAAAATACGGGCGATTGTTTCGATATCTGAACGAAAAAACTATGCCTTCCGTGCGACAGGCAAGAGTTTTTAAAAGCTTGTGTCGTTTGCCACAACTTATACACAGCTAATTACATTCATAAATTCTTATTTGTCATTGCAAAACAACGAGATAAACAGACAGACTAAAGCATTTGAGCAACAAATCTCGGCTTGTATCGCCATTGATCAGCGCACGGTTGCAAAACGCCATTGGTACAAGTGTCAATCCTGCCCGAAATTTGATCAGAATGGCGGAGAATATGAACATTGAGCGAGCAGCCGGAACGTGTGACGCCGTCGCCCCAATCGTTACCGGCCGCACAATCAATGCGTAAAAGCGATTGGTTACCGCTTCCAAAGCGCTGAGGCCCAACGGGCCATTGACCTCATTCTATAAATAGCGGTTGACGATATTTTCGAGCATCTCCTGCCGTCCGGACCTTGGCAGCGGCGTCAGGTTGTTGGCAACAGCATGATCCGAGAGCTGCTCCAGCGACATTGCGCCTGACAGTATGTCCTGACCAAGTTTGCCGGACCAACCGCTGTAACGGTCCTCGACAACGCTTTCCAGCGCGCGATCCTCGATCATCTTCGCAGCAGCGATCAGCCCGCGCGCGCAGACATCCATGCCGCCAATATGAGCGTGGAACAGATCGTCCGGCTCGATCGACTGGCGGCGGATCTTGGCGTCGAAATTGATCCCGCCAGTATTAAAGCCGCCATTCCTGTAGATCACATACATGGCGAGCGCGACTTCGGGAACGCTGTTCGGAAACTGGTCGGTATCCCAGCCAAGCTGCGGATCGCCGCGATTGATGTCAATGCTGCCAAGCATGTCATTGGCGGCCGCGTAGGCGAGTTCGTGCTCGAAAGCATGCCCGGCCAGCGTGGCGTGATTGGCTTCGATATTCAGCTTTATCTCGCTTTCCAGTCCGAATTTGCGCAGGAAAGCCAGCACATTGGCGCAGTCATAATCATATTGATGCTTGGTGGGTTCGTGCGGTTTCGGCTCGATCAGGATTGCGCCCTTGAAACCGATCTTGTGCTTGTGCTCGACCACCAGGTTCATGAATCGGCCAAGCTGGTCCATTTCACGGCGCATATCGGTGTTGAGCAGCGTTTCATAGCCTTCGCGGCCACCCCAGAGCACGTAATTCAAGCCGCCAAGACGATGCGTGACCTCCATCACCTGTTTCACCTGTCCCGCAGCATAGGCGAAAATGTCTGGGTCCGGATTGGTTGCCGCACCCGACATATAGCGGCTATTGCTGAACAGGTTCGCCGTGCCCCAAAGCAGTTTGACGCCGGTGCGCGCCATTTCCGCCTCTGCCTTCTCGGCGATATGCAGAAGGTTGGCGTTGCTCTCCGCAAGCGTCCGCCCCTCGGGCGCAATATCGACATCGTGGAAGCAGAAGAAAGGCGCGCCGAGCTTTTCGAAGAATTCAAACGCCGCGCGCAGCTTCAGCTCGGCCGAAGCCATCTCGTCGGCGACGCTCGACGGCGCGTTAAGCCACGGACGCATCAAGGTCTGCCCCCCGAACGGGTCCCCGCCGGGCCAACAGAAGGTGTGCCAGTAGCAGACGGCAAATCTCAGATGCTCTTCTAGCGTCTTCCCCATGACCTTGTGCTTTGCGTCGTAATAGCGGAAGGCGAACGGGTTGGTGCTGTCGGGGCCTTCATATCGAATCTTGTCGATCGATTTGAAGAACGGTTCGGCGGCTGCGGTCATGGTTCAGGCTCCAGCGAATTCGGATTTGAGGGTCTGGTAAAGCGATTGGAACTTCGAGCGTCTGGCGGCGTAGGCGTCGGCAAGCCCGCGGTCCGGCTCGATCACCTTCTCGATCTGCGGCGCGCTGCAGACGTCGGCAGGCGCTTCGCCCGTAACGGCAAGCCGCGCAAGCCGCGCCGCGCCCAGCGCCGGGCCGGTCTCGCCGCCTTGCAGATAACGCAATGGCCGGTCCAGAGCGGAGGCAAGGATCACGCCCCAGAACGCGCTCTTGGCGCCCTGCCCGATGACGGAGACATTGCCAATCTCCGCGCCAGCCTCCAGCAACGCATCCTGACCATCCGCGAATGCGAACGCCACGCCTTCCATGACCGCGCGCATCAGGCTTCCCGCGCTGGTCTCATGGGTCAGGCCGAACAGAACGCCTTTTGCGTTCGGATCATTGTGCGGCGTGCGTTCGCCGGAAAGATAGGGCAGGAAGGTCTCGGACGCCGGACCATCCGTCTCCGCCTCGGCCTGAGCGATCAGGCTGGCGACGTCATCTGCGCCAATCAGCCTTTGCGCCCAGCCAAGACAGCTCGCAGCGCTAAGGAAGACGCTCATCTGATGCCAGCTATCGGGAACGCAGTGACAGAAGGCGTGGACAGTCTGTTCCGGGTTCGGCGAAAATCGTTCATTGGCGACAAAATAAACGCCGGAGGTGCCGAGCGAAATAAAGGCGTCTCCCGGCGAAATCGCCCCGATCCCGGCCGCGCCGCCTGCATTATCGCCAGCGCCGCCACACAGGATCGGCGGCCTGTCGAAGCCAAGTTCGCCGGCGAGTTCAGTGCGAACCTGTCCGCCCACCTCGCTTCCCTCAACCAGCGCGGGCATGTGACCACGGCTCAGGCCGGAGGCAGCCAGCATGGCGTCCGACCAGTCGCGCCGGGCGACGTCGAGCCAGAGCGTCCCGGCCGCATCGGACATTTCGGAGATAAACTCGCCGCACATCCGGTAGCGTACATAGTCCTTCGGGAGGAGCACCGTCGAGATTTTCGCAAAAATGGCGGGCTCGTGCTTCGCGACCCAGTTCAGTTTCGGCGCAGTAAAGCCCGGCATGGCGATATTGCCTGTGATCTCGCGGGCGCGTGGTTCGCGCTGCTCGATCTCTGCGCATTCAGAGCCCGACCGGCCATCATTCCATAGAATTGCGGGACGGAGCACTGCGCCGCTTTCATCCAGAAGCGTTGCCCCATGCATTTGGCCGGCAAGACCGATCCCGGTGACCGCTGCGAATTCTGCCGGATGCGCCTGCCGCAATGCCTTGAGCGCCGACAAGGTCGCCCGCCACCAATCCTCGGGGTTTTGCTCAGACCAGAGCGGTTGCGGACGGCTCACACCAAGCGGCGTATTTGCCGCGCCCAGAATTTTGTTGCCCCCGTCAAGCAGGATCGCCTTGACGCTCGACGTGCCAATGTCGATGCCGATATACATCGCTTAACATTTCCTCCCGCCTGCAGGGT
>JAHQVI010000038.1 GCA_019634405.1 Hyphomicrobiales bacterium | reverse complement strand
GCAACCACCAGCAAGGTCGGCCGCATTGGCCGGGGCATAAGCAGAAGTGCCTAGAATCAAACCAGTCGCAGCGACCAGCGTCACAAGACTTGTTGTCTTCATGAATCCGCGAATCATAATTTTCACCGCCAAGCGGGCTCCATGTTAAAGATTGCAGGTCTCCCTGCGTTTGCCTTTCCGTATGTTACGCGGTCACAGATCGTGTGGAATCGGCATATGCAATTCCTGATTGCAATAACTGGCTTATATGCAATTTTTAGTTGCTTCAACGTTAATATCGGAGCGCCACAAGTTTATCAGCCACCATGTGACATATTTACAATCTTCGGTTGAAGTGAGTAAAAATACTTTATTTACAAGATGTTAAGCTTTTATTTTCAACTGCTTTCTAGATCCATCCTGCTATCTAGGCGTGCATAGTCGCGGCACGTCAGGGGATAAGCTGCGATTGTTACGGGGATGCGCTGTTGATAAAAATTGCCGAAAGCGGCCAGGAATCGCGTCACTGCACTGAAATTGGCATTCAGCTTCCCGGGAATCGATCAAGCGGCGATTCCCGATACGCGCTCCGCAGTCTCATGTCCAATTCTTGGAATCGACGCATCCGAATTCACACGCTCTTAACTGCGGAGCGAAGACTGAATTGGATGAACAATTTGAAGCCGCGATAATAGTTAGAGCGCCAGATTTTTAACCGGTCAGGATTGAGACGCTCTATATCTGTTTGTTCCAGGCACCGGATCTGTCCGAAAACCGGCATCCCTTTTGGTCCAATGCTATAGCTGCGCCGAGTATTGTTTACCTGAATGCGTCATACGGCCCAGTCGCGGCGGAGCCGGCGTCGAAATAAACGAGCCGCAACCTAAAAGACGCGGCTAATTCTCGTCCATTTTCAACGCGGCCACGAAAGCTTCCTGAGGGATCTCGACGCGGCCGAACTGGCGCATCTTCTTCTTGCCCTCTTTCTGCTTGTCCAGAAGCTTGCGCTTGCGGCTGACGTCGCCGCCATAACATTTCGCGGTCACATCCTTCCGCAACGCCGACAACGTCTCACGCGCAATAACCTTGCCGCCAATCGCCGCCTGGATCGGGATCTGGAACATGTGGCGGGGAATAAGCTCCTTGAGTTTCTCGCACATGACGCGCCCGCGCTGCTGCGACCTGGAGCGATGCACAATCATCGAGAGCGCATCGACAGGCTCGGCATTGACGAGGATCGACATCTTGACGAGATCGCCCACTTCATAAGCGCTGATTTCATAATCGAAGGACGCGTAGCCACTCGTTACAGATTTCAGCCGGTCATAGAAATCGAACACCACCTCGTTGAGCGGCAATTCGTAAACGACCATGGCCCGCGAGCCAGCATAGGACAGATCAATCTGCCGGCCGCGGCGGTCCTCGCACAGTTTCAGCACCGAGCCGAGATATTCATCCGGAACCAGAACCGTCGCCTTGATCCAGGGTTCCTCGATACTGTCAATCTTGACGACTTCAGGCATGTCGGCGGGATTATGCATTTCCTGCGCCGAGCCGTCCGTCATATGGAGCTTGTAGACAACGCTCGGCGCGGTCGTAATCAGGTCGATGTTGAATTCGCGCTCAAGCCGCTCCCGGATCACTTCGAGATGCAGCAGGCCAAGACAACCGCAGCGGAAGCCGAAACCGAGCGCCGCCGATGTTTCCATCTCATATTCAAAGGAAGCGTCGTTGAGGCGGAGCCGCCCCATCGCCTCGCGCAGATCCTCGAATTGCGCACTATCGACCGGAAACAATCCGCAGAACACCACAGGCTGCGCTGGCTTGAAACCCGGCAGCGCATTCGCCGTCATCCGCTTTTCGCCAGTGATCGTGTCCCCGACGCGCGTATCGGCGACCTGTTTGATCGCGGCGGTGAAAAAGCCGATTTCCCCGGCCGAGAGCTTGTCGCACATTTCGCGCTTTGGCTGAAACACGCCGACACGGTCGATCTGGTAAATGGCGCCGTTCGACATCAGCCTGATCTTGTCGCCCTTGGCCATCTTGCCGTCAATGACGCGCACCAGAACCACCACGCCCAGATAGGCGTCATACCAGCTATCGACCAGCATGGCCTTGAGCGGCGCATTCAGATCGCCGTAAGGCGCGGGCAGACGCTGAACGATCGCTTCCAGCACCTCGGCTACGCCCAGTCCGGATTTGGCGGAAATCTCCAGCGCATCGCTGGCGTCCAGCCCGATGACATCCTCAATCTGCTGACGAATGCGATCAGGCTCGGCGGCCGGCAAGTCGATCTTGTTCAGAACGGGAATGATCTCGTGATCGTTTTCCAAAGCCTTGTAGACATTGGCGAGCGTCTGCGCCTCCACGCCCTGGCTCGCATCTACGACAAGCAACGATCCCTCACAGGCCGCAAGCGACCGGCTGACTTCATAGGCGAAATCAACATGGCCGGGCGTGTCGATCAGGTTCAGAACATAGTCCTTCCCGTCGCTGGCGCTGTATTTCAACCGGACGGTCTGGGCCTTGATCGTGATCCCGCGCTCACGCTCAAGCTCCATCGAGTCGAGCACCTGCTCTTTCATCTCGCGATCGGTCAAGCCGCCGCAGATCTGGATCAGCCGGTCGGCCAGCGTGGATTTGCCGTGGTCGATATGGGCGATGATGGAAAAATTGCGTATGTGCGCAAGCGAAGGCGCTTTGCCTTCGGCGCTCATTTTTTTGCCCGTATCATTGGCGGGCGCGGTCTGATCCTGAATGCTCATGAAGCTTAAATAATCGAAATCTCAAGCGGCGGAAAGAGGTTCCCACATGCGATAAACCACCAAAACCGTAGAATTCATGGAATCCCGCTTCACCGGGCGCCTCCCATTGGCTGACATAGAGCAATTGCCGCTCGGTTCGACAGGCGCCGCCCCACTCAGCCGCCTGTTTCCTTCAGCAGCGATACGAACAAAAAAAAATCGCAACGCCGGCCGAATAAAGATGCGTGGTGACGGGTTAATCTGCCGGTAAGCGAGACGGAACGGTTCTGAGTAAAAAAGACTCAATCACATTTGGGGCTGACTATGAGCATGACCACGTATCACACCTATATTGCTCGGCCATTCTGTCCGCTTCCTGAAACATCTGAAGTCACCCAGATCATCGCAAAGTCATGATGATCAGGCTTTACTCAATTCGAACTGAATAAAAATACAGATGTAAATGTTAAAAATTTAGATCGTCATATCAAAGATCGCCTAAAGCTTAAAAATACTCGAATGAAAATGGAGATGATGATGAAACAACTTATTGCCGCCGCCGCATTCGCACTGGCATTTACCGCAACGGCATCCGCTTATGACGGCAGCAGCGATTATGGCTATGACAGCGCCAATGCCGTCGAAAAACCAGCCTACCCCGGAACCACGGCAGGTCAGGACCATAATGCTGACATTCGCGTGAACGAAGATCCGACTCCATCGAAACTGAAGAAGGACCTCCAGTTCTTCGACCAGATTTCGCAGGGCGACTGATCTGACGCCGCGGCTGACGTCATGAGCAAAGGTCGGCCGCCAAGCTACAGTTCTAAATCACATACACCAGATATCGTAATAGTGAGATGACCATGAAACGCACCCTGATCGCGGCCATTTTTGCAATGGCTTTTGCTGCCCCGGCTTCGGCTTACGACAGCTATTCCAACGATTACGACGATTATGACGATTCCTATGTTGCCGAAAAACCTGACTACAAAACCAAGAAAAATGCCAAGAAGGACATAAAGGTCTCGGAAGATCCGCATCCGTCCAAGCTCAAGAAAGAGCTTCAGTTCTTCGAGCAGTTCACAACTCGCAACTGATCAGGTGGCAACTTCAAGCCTCCTCCCGCCCAACGCTTGCCATTTTGTTTAGCCTCCCCGCGGCTTGACAGAATGGCAGGCGTTGGTTTTTCGTTAAGGGAACGAATGTAAGGGCGGTAGCCGGGATCGCTCTGACTGTTGTGAGATCCGGCATATCCTCCGGTTTTCAGTCTTCGCTCTTGCGAACTTTCCTTGCGCCCAGCTCTTCATAAAAGCGGGTTGACTGGCTATCGTCATGGCCACCAAAACCGGCAGACGACGCGCCGAGGAAAACCTGCAGCGCCGCGGCTGAAACGGGCACAGGGAATTTCGCCGCCCTGGCGGCGTCCAAAACAATTCCGAGATCCTTGACGAATATATCGACGGCGGATTTCGCGTCTGCGCCGTCCGTCAGCATGCGTGGTCCCCGATCCGCAATCATCCACGAGCCGCCAGCCGAAACGTTCAGCACTTCGAGCACTTGCGCCGGATCAAGCCCGAGATGCGCGCCCATGCTCATGACTTCCGCCGCCACAGCAAGATTGCAACCTGCGGCAAGCTGATGAACCATCTTCATCGTCGAGCCCGCGCCAGGCGTGTCGCCAAGCCGGAAAATGTTCCGGCCCATCGCTTCGAGGAGCGGCGCTGCTTTCTCATAGGCTGCGTCCGACCCGGCGACCATAAATGTCAGCGAACCTTTCTCCGCGCCGGGCGTTCCGCCCGAGACAGGCGCATCGAGAAACAACCGCCCGGCATTTTCCGTACGTTCACCTATCATTTGCGCAGCATCCGCCGGCATGGTTACGCAGGACAAGACCAGCGCGCCCTCCGGGAGCGCATCGAGAGCCCCGCCGTCGAACAGCACGGCCTGAGCCTGATCCGCGTTGACGACCATCAGAACCAGCGCATCCGCCCCGGCGCATGCCTCGGCGAGGCCTGGCGCAGCTTTACCGCCATTTGCTTCGAGCGCAGCCAATGCCGCCGGAACGCGATCATAACCGGTGACGCGGTGACCCGCACCGACAAGTACGCCCGCCATACGCCCGCCCATCGCGCCAAGGCCCACAAAACCAATGCTCATTCCATCGCCGCTCATGGTGCTTTTACCTCGTTGATCTCCAGAAAATGCATTGCAGGATCATAAACTTAAACGCGCCGCATCCGGCAGCGGGAAAGTTCCCCGCGCCTTGGTCAGCCCTGTGGGTTCGGCCATAAGGCGGGCCGAGGCGCGGATATCCCTCGCCTGACGTTCGGCGCGATGGATCACTGGCTCATTCCTTGACGGCACCTGTCATTGCAGCGACGTAGTGCTCAACGAAGAACGCGTAAAGGATAACCAGTGGCAGCGATCCGATCAGAGCGCCCGCCATGATCGACCCCCAGCGATAAATGTCGCCATCGGTGAAATTGGTCACGATCGCAACCGGCACGGTCTTGTTGTTCACGTCGGAGATGAAGGTCAACGCATAGATGAACTCGTTCCAGCACAGCGTGAAGCAGAAGATAAACGCCGAGATAAGCCCGGGAATCGCCAGCGGCAGGATGATCTTCGTCAGGATCTGCCAACGCGAGGCCCCATCGATGAGTGCGCATTCCTCAAGCTCGAACGGAATCGTCTTGAAGTAGCCCATGAGCAGCCAGGTCGAGAACGGGATCAGGATCGTCGGATAGGTCAGGATCAGGGCGAAAGGCGTATCGAAGAGCCCATATTGATAGACAACCCACGCCAGGGGAATGAACAGGATCGATGGCGGCACCAGATAGGCCAGGAAGATCAGCCCGCCCACCAGGTCCGAGCCCTTATACTGGATCCGCACGATCGCGTAGGCGGCGAACACGCTGGCGATCAGCGACAGGATCGTCGCGCCGATCGCGACCGACATCGTGTTCCACAGCCAGGTGGGATAGGCCGTTTCGAACAGCAGCGTCTCGATATGCTTGAACGTCGGGTTCAGCGTCCAGAGCGGGTTGGTCGCTTCCAGATCGATGAGTTCCTGATCCGGCTTGATGGAGGTGAGAGCCATCCAGTAAAACGGAAAGATCAGGACGACCATGATAATGCCGAGCGGCATATAGAGTGTGACCAATTTGGAGAATCTTGTCTCCAGATGCTCCATGCCTTCGCGATAATCGTCTCTGGCGCCGGCCAGCTGAGGAGCCGTCTGCTCAGCCATCCTTACCTCCTTGCTGCCATTTTCGCCGTTGCAGTCCGAACCATGAGAACATGATCGCTGCGAGCAGGAATGGGATCATCGCGGTCGAGATCGCTGCCCCCTCGCCAAGATAACCGCCAAGAATGGCGCGTTGATAACTGAGCGTTGCCATGAGATGCGTGGCGTTGAACGGGCCGCCGCGTGTGAGCACCCAGATAAGCTGGAAATCTGTGAACGTGAACAGCACCGAAAAGGTCATCACAACGGCGATGATCGGCGTCAGCAGCGGATAGGTGATGTAACGGAACATCTGCCAGCGGGTTGCACCGTCGATCACGGCGGCTTCGTAAAGTGAAGTGCTGACAGTCTGAAGTCCGGCAAGCAGCGTGATCGCAACAAAAGGAACACCGCGCCAGATATTGGCGAAGATGACGGACCCCCGCGCCAGATCGGCTTCACCGAGCCAGTTGATATAAAAGGTCTCCGAGATCACACCCATGCCTTGCAGCATCCAT
>JAHQVI010000037.1 GCA_019634405.1 Hyphomicrobiales bacterium | reverse complement strand
TGAAAGGCTCACATCGCCGCGCACCGCGTCAATCGCAGCCACAAGCGCAGCAATCGAAACGCCCTTCCGGCTGGCAATTTGCTTGAAACCGCGCCAGAACGGCTCCTCCAGCGAGATCGACGTCCGATGCCCGGCGATCGTCATGGAGCGCTTTTCCGGCTTGCGGGCCTCGGCGGCATCCCAACCGCCGAGCAAATTTTCGGTTGAACGCTCAATCGCGTCGGCGCCCGCATTCTGCGAAATTTCGCTCACGCCGTTCGCCCAACCATTGTTTCAGGCCGTACGACAGCATCGAACTCTGCTTCGCTGACATAGCCGAGACGCAGCGCCTCTTCCTTCAGCGTTGTTCCGTTCTTATGCGCAGCCTTCGCGATTTCGGTCGCCTTGTCATAGCCGATCGTTGGCGCCAGAGCAGTCACGAGCATCAATGAGCGCTCCATCAATTCGGCGATGCGTTGCGTATTCGGCTCGATGCCCTTGATGCAATTATCAGTCAGGCTGACCGACGCCTCGGCAAGAATCCTGATTGATTGCAGCAGATTGTAACCGATCAGAGGCTTAAAGACGTTCAGTTCGAAATGCCCCTGGGTTCCACCCATGGTGATCGCCATGTGATTGCCGATCACCTGGCAGCAAACCATTGTCATCGCCTCGCATTGCGTCGGATTGACCTTGCCCGGCATGATCGACGAACCCGGCTCATTCTCCGGCAAGGACAATTCGGCAATACCCGAGCGCGGGCCGGAACCGAGCAGGCGGATATCATTGGCGATCTTGAAAAGACTGGTCGCCAGCACATTCAGCGCGCCTGACATCTCGACCGCTGCATCATTTGCGGCCAACGCTTCAAACTTGTTCGGCGCGGTCACGAAAGGCAGACCTGTCAGGCTGGCGACGGCGCCCGCAAATTTCTCGGAAAAGCCTGGCGGGCAGTTGATCCCGGTGCCGACCGCCGTACCGCCCTGAGCGAGCGCATAGAGGCGCGGCAGCGCGGTCTTGACGCGTTCGGCGCCATAGCGGATCTGGGTAGCATAGCCGGAAAATTCCTGCCCGAGCGTGATCGGTGTGGCATCCTGCAAATGGGTGCGGCCAATCTTGATGATCCCCATCCACTCGGCGGATTTCTGCTCCAGCGCCGAGGCAATATGCTCAAGGGCAGGCAGAAGCGTGCGGTTGACCTCTTCGGCGGCTGCGATATGGATCGCCGTTGGAAAGGTATCGTTGGAGGATTGCGACCGGTTGACGTGATCATTCGGATGGATCGGGTATTTCGAGCCCATAACGCCGCCGAGCAATTCGATTGCGCGATTTGAGATCACCTCATTGGCGTTCATGTTGCTCTGCGTGCCGGAACCGGTCTGCCAGACGACGAGCGGGAAATGACCATTCAGCTTGCCGTCCGCGACTTCCTGCGCCGCGTTTGCGATCGCATTTGCCAGGGGCTGCTCAAGCTTGTCCAGTTCGGCATTGGCGGTCGCTGCGCATTTCTTGATGATGCCGAGCGCGCGTATCAGTGGAAGCGGCATTGTCTCGCCGCCAATCTTGAAATTTCCAAGGCTGCGCTGGGTTTGCGCACCCCAATATTTGTCGGCTGGAACTTCAAGGGGGCCGAAACTGTCGGTCTCCGTACGAGTAGCGGCGGTCTGTTCGGACATATCAAACCTTCATATCTGACGATGATCTTATGTGCACAGCATTTACCATGCACCGCCAGATGAGGCCAGACGCCTTGGTCCTTATTGTGAGCAGGTCATTATGCAACCAGCTTGCGTTCTCTCAGGACCTTCAATACTTCATCCTGCGCCAACTCCAGCGAGGGAACGAACTCCTCGCGGTTAAAGGTTCGCGCATCCATTTGCATTTCCGTAAACAATTTCTTGATTTCGCCTTCCAGCTTGTCCTTGTTTTTTTTCTCGTCGTCCTTCGCTGGCTCCCAATTGACAAGCCATATGAGGGCGCCAAGAAAAATGAAGAGTATTATGACCAGTGTCAGTGGCATGTCGTCCTCACAGACAGCGCATATTATCAAGGCCAAGGCTTGGGCCTATAGCTCGCGCAGCAATCATATGTTTCTAAACAAAGAATATATTATTATTAAAATATATCAACGTTTTCATAAAGGTTGATTGCTTGTTAAGCTTAACGGCCACCTGACGATTATTCATTTCTTTGAGGAAATAGTCCGGGCAAACACCCCGCCTTTCGGTTTGCCGCCAAGCAATCAAAGCTGTCAGAGGCGGCCGGAGCGCCGGATCTTTAACCGGAACCGAACGCGGCGCTCTTTCTATCCGTTCAGGGGTCGGCTTTGTCCGAAAAATGGATGCCGGTTTTCAGACAAGGCCGAACCACTAGCATTCTTCTTCATATCTGTCGCAAGCATAGTCATGGCCTTCATCGCAGCGATTAAACCAGCGGCGGCATTGTCTTTCGTGCTTTGCATCCTGTTCGGCCTTGATCGCACCGCCAATGACATCACCGATTATGCCGAAAACAACCTCGCCCTTGGCCTCATCTTCGTGATGATTCCAGTGATCGTCCGCGGAAGCAGGGATCGCCAATGCCATGAATGATGCCGCGATGATAGCGGCCGCACACAGTGAAACAAATTTTTTCATTCGATTTCTCCAATCCCTAATCCCGAACGCTTTGCTTGTGCTCAGTTGGACGCGGCACATCTCAAAAAGGTTCAAGCACCCAATGCACACAATATTTGACACATTTATTTATGAAGGGGAGATGAATTTGCCAAATTCGTCAAATTCATCGAATAAAACGATTGGCAGGACGCGATGTTATTCCGGAGCAGCACAAAAATTCATTTCGAGCGCTGTCGGAAGTGATTTGCAAGCGGTGTGCGAAACAGCTAGGCCTCAATCATGCGAGCACTATACTTTTCGGCAATTATCCTCCTGACCGGTCTCACTCTCACCGGGAATACCAACAGCGTGGAATTTGAAACGCCACCGCTGCCGGTCAAACAATTCCAATCGTCGGTGGAACAGACAGCAGTCAGGGAATATGTTGCCCAGACCGAAGCTTATCGCGCTGCGTATACGAAATACCGGCGCAAGACGACCCAATATTGGGACAAGATCAGTTCCAAGCGGACGGCGCGACGGCGCAAACGTTCAAAGGGCGGAAAAATCACCCTATCCGATTACGTCCTCGATCAGCCGCCAGAATATTCCGGGCCACCGGCTCCCAAGCAGCCATCCTTTCTAAAGCGCCCAAAGCAGACAAAAAAAGCAAAGAAGGGCAGCTCGAAATCGCTTCCGACGGTGCCGGACTTCCTACGCTACGCAAAACAGCATTTCAGCTTTGTCCCGGAGCGGCCTGCCGACGAGATGGACTACAAGCTCGCCTATGCGTGGACCGCGCTGGAAAATGGCATCAGCAAGGATCAGGCCGTTCGAATTTACGGCTTCGAGGCCAGCGGCAACGGAACCTATGACGTACAGGCGGGCCTGGAGTCGAAAGACGCGATAGCGAAGGGCCGCAAACCAATCAGCACCGCGCTCGGCTACAATCAGCTTCTCGTCGCCAACACGATCGGCCTCGTGTCGAAATATGGCTCGAACATCGTTAAAACGCTCCGGGAACGCCATGCCGTCGCCAATGGAGCGCGCCGGGAAAGCCTGGAAGAGAAAATCGCCGCGATGCGCAGGATGATCAGCTATGCGAAAAGCATGCCCTATCGCTGGTCAATCCATGTGCGGGCCTCGCGCAGCTCGAAAGGACGGGCGCTGCACGCCCTGATCCTCGATGTCGATATAGGCCCCTTGCTGCAGACACAGAAGCTGGTCAACTCGATCAAATTCGCCAGACGGCTGGGCTATGAGTTGCGCTTGACTGCGGCAGAGCTTGAAATGCTGAATCTCACCGGAGACGGCAACGGATTCGACATGATCTCGCTTCCGCAGTCCATGCGCGTGGAGGTTCCGACTGCGAACTTCTTCCAGCGGAACGGCTATGAACGCAATCCGGTGGCCCGCAAAAACAACACGGTCGCCGAACTGCTGGCCGCAACGGACCGCAAAATGGACTACCACGCAGCTTTGGATGGCGGGCGCCAGATGGCGCAAGCATTCGACAGGCTGATGCAGCGGCAGCAATCGCGTCGCGAAACTGTGCCGGCAAGCACGACCCAATAGAGCTGGCGTCTGCTATAACGGTCTTTAAATATCCTCCCCCCCATGCCAGCCTTTCGGGATGGGGGGCATATTCCGCTCATGCGGGCTCACGACAAGCGCTCTGGCGTCTCGCTTTCACGCGTTTTGCAGTCACAGAACCGGGGCTGCTTCGCCTGAAAGCGCTAGCGGATAACTTTTTCAAACAGCTCGGCGACGTTTTTCTGATGCGCCACCAACATCGACTCGATCCGGCTAAAATCCTCAATCCCGATCGCACGGCACAATAATGCTTTCAGGTCCTGCGAGGCTATTGCCGGATCGAACAGACCATCCTGGCATAGACGAACGATCTGACCGAGCGTACCGTAAAGATGCGCGGCGGCAATCAGCTTGTTTGCATCCGCCGCTTCGATGACCCCGGCATCGCGCAACAGGCACAAGGCGCGGATCGTATTCTGATCAAGAATCTCCGGATGCTCGGCAGCGTGAACGAGTTGCAGAAACTGGGCGATAAATTCAAGGTCGATCAGCCCACCGCGTATCTGTTTCAGATCCCATATGACATTCGTGCCTTTTTCCCTGACGATGCGCGCACGCATTTCGAGCACTTCTGCGACGATCTTTTGCCGGTCGCGCTTGCGCGTCAGCACATTGGAGATGGTTTCCTGAATATCCTGGCGAAGACCGTCCGGGGCGGCAATAACCCGCGCGCGCGTCAGGGCGAGATGCTCCCAGGTCCAGGCTTCGCTGTCCTGATAGACGTTGAACGCCGCCAGACTTGTTGCAACCGGCCCGGAATTTCCCGACGGGCGCAAGCGCATGTCAACCTCATAGAGCCCGCCCTCCGCCGTCGGCACAGATAGCGAACTGATCAGTCGCTGCGTCGCGCGATTGTAATATTGCGTTGGCGCGAGAGGCTTCAGACCTGTGCTCTCACGGTCCTGCTCATGCTGATAGATAATGATCAGATCGAGATCCGAGTTCGCGGTCATTTCCTGACCGCCCAGCTTGCCCATCCCGAGGACCGCCATAGCGCCACCGGTGATTGCGCCATGCTGTCGCTCCATGATCCATTCGACCTGCTCCTTGAGGCCTGCAATCAGAGCGTCGGCGAGCGCGCAATAGGCAAAGCCGGCCTCCTCGCCGCTAATCGTCGCCGACAAAATCCGTATGCCAATGAGAAAACTTTGCTCCTGACCAAATTGCCGGGCGCGGTCAAGGCATTCCTCATAGGTGCGCGCCATCCTGAACTGCTCATTGACGAGACGCTTCAACTCTTCAGGCCGCGGCAACTCTCCGAGGAAGTCGGGATCGAGCAGCACATCCATCAAACGCGGGCGTCGTGAAACCAGACGAGCAAGGCGCGGCGCTGAACCCATAATCCCCGCCAGCAGCTCGAACAATTCGGGATTGTTGCGCAGCATAGCGAAAAGCTGCACGCCAGCGGGAAGTTCAGACAGAAAACGATCGAAAGTCGCCAGGGCAAGATCGGGCTGGGTCGTGTTGGAGAGAGCTTCCAGCAATTGCGGCTGGAACTCCGTAAGGTCCTCCCGCGCCCGCTTCGTGCGGGTCGCCGGATAACGGCCATAATGCCAGCCGCGCACCTTGCTGATCACGCCCGACGGGCTCGAATAGCCCATTTCGCCCAGCGTACGCACGGTATCGGGGTCGTCACTATCGCCGGTAAAGACGAGATTGCCCTGCGTCCCTTCGCGCGACAGTCCGGGTACATCCTCAAACAGCGACGCATAATGCCGCTGAACGATTTCCAAATGCGCACGCACGGCTCGCGATAGATCCGCCCCGGTCTCATAGCCGGAAAATCTGGCGATCCGCTCGAATTTGTCAGCCTTTGCAGGCAGCGAGTGGGTCTGCTCGTCGTCGAGCATCTGTAGCCGGTGTTCGATCTTACGCAAAAAGCGGTAAGCCTCGGCCATTTCGCTGGCGACGTCATGCGTGATCCAGTTGTGGTTGGCGAAACGCTTCAGCGCTATGAGCGTCTGCGAGGTCCGAAGGTCGGGTTGCCGCCCGCCCGCGATCAGCTGCTGGGTCTGGACAAAGAATTCGATTTCCCGAATGCCGCCACGGCCAAGCTTCAGATTGTGGCCCTCAACCGCAATTGTCGCATGTCCCTTGTGCTGATGGATCTGCCGTTTCATCGCATGAATATCAGCGATCGCGGCATAGTCGAGATATTTGCGCCAGACATAGGGAGACAAATCGCGCAGGAACGCCTGGCCTACCTCAATATCCCCGGCAATGGGCCGCGCCTTGATGAAGGCTGCGCGCTCCCAGTTCTGCCCGACCGATTCATAGTAGTGAAAAGCGGCGTTCACAGACAGGGCAAGCTGCGTCGCTCCGGGGTCCGGCCGAAGGCGCAGATCGGTACGAAAGACATAGCCGTCCGGCGTCCGCTCGGTCAGCAGCCGAACCAGATCGCGCGTGAGCCGCACAAAGAACGGATTCATCTCGACATTGTCAGGGAGAGGAGCTTTGTGCGGATCGTAGAAAACAATGAGATCGATGTCGCTCGAATAGTTAAGTTCAAAAGCTCCGTATTTGCCCATGCCGAGCACGATATATCCGCTGTCTTTCGCCGCAGCCCGCGGATCGGAGGGCACGAACTTTCCCTGTTCCGCCGTTTGCGACAGCAAATACTGAATGGCGGAGGCAACCAGCCGGTCTGCGCCCACAGACAGCGCATCGGTAACCTGGTCAACGGTCCAGACGCCGCCAAGATCTGCAAGCGCGGTCGCGACAGCCAAGCGCTTCTTACCTTCACGCAGCGCCTTCATCGCATCGTCACTGCGGCGCGCCCCGCCGATCGCTGCATCGACCGCATCAGCGCTTTGCTGTAAATACACGCTAGGTTCGCCGTCGAGCGCATTCCAGAGTTCTTCTGGATCTGCAATGATCAGCCGCGACAGAAAGGGCGAGCAACCGAAAATTCCCGAAACAAGCGCGTTTACAGGATTACCAGCCGCGATGATTGCTCCGAAAGCTTCAGCAATCGCGCTGTTCTTCAGCGACTCAAGCCGCTTCCTGAACGATCGCATATTCCGTTCCGCCATTTCGGCGTCATGGACCAGCGGTGCGGTTTTGATCTGATCGGCAAGCCTCATGGCTGCGTCTCCCTGATTTTTTTCTCAGTTTAACGCATAGGCCGCAATCATGCGAAAGTCAGATCGTTTTTTCCAGATAGCGCACAGTCTTGAGTCCGTTATCAATGGTCGCGCGGCCGGTTTCGACAAATCCTTGAACCTCGTGAAAAGCGTCCGAGACCGGGTTTGGCGGATCGGAATTCACTTCGCAGCAAATCCGCTCGCAATCGTTTTCCTGCGCAAAGGCGATGAGATCCGCGTAAAGAGCACGGCCGAAACCGTTTCCCCGCGCCGCTTCATCGACGACAACCCGGTCAATATAGAGAAAGCGTGAACGCCGCTCGCGAAACCATAGGTAGTTAACGCTGCCGTAAGTGGAGGTTTCGTCCATCGCGATGAGGAAAGCTTGTAGCGGCTCGCCGATCCCGCGCGCATAGGTGGATTGCGAAAGGAGTTTGATCAACGCTTCCATGTCGAGCGGCGATGTTGCCGACACGCTGGCCTGGTTCAGACGGATGAGCGCCGGTAATTGCGTGTGCTCAAGCGGAGAGATCGATGACGGCATTGTCAAACAACACGTTGCGCGGCATTGACACCTGCGGCGGCCCGCCTGTCTTTCTGCTGCGGTAATGATTGTAACATTGGCGCTCTCATGTTCGTCGAGCGACGCGTCCGATGCTTGACGCAAGCGACATGTCTTCTGCAGAAACGCATCCCGGAATTCACGGCTTTTGAAACAGTAACCCTTCTCTGCCAAATGGCAATGCGTAGATATGCGAGTTTCTGATAGCCGAAACCCATCATAGCCTTGTTGGAAAAGCGCTCGCCAGCTATACGGCCCTACGCTTCGAAACAGGTCACCACCATCAACCCATAGTTGCAGCCATCACGCCAGCGATTAGAAAACCGGTGGCAAAATTCCGGCACAGCATCACCAATCACTCCAAACCACGCAAAATTGCAACTTAAAGAAGTATTTCTGCTCGAATGCCACAGTAGAAATTATTGTAACAACGATGCAACTCAAATGGTTGCGCAATGCAACGTGTATAGGTTTTTGTCCCGGTAATGACAAAATATGTTTGCATTGTGTGCAATGGCAGGGCAGGCACTGCATGTTGATCGCTGCGAGCCTACGCCAAACACGCGACATTTGACTGGATCGTACATTATGGCGACTGACGATCACGACGAAACTACTCCTTCCCCCTACGACTCTCATAGGTCTCTAATGGCGGCGATCGACAACGTCACCGCAGATACGGATACGGAAAATGTAAGAATGCGCGCCCGCGATGCCTGGCGAATTCCGCCGGAGCCTGCGCCCACCCTGAACCGCCGGCAACGCCAAGCCTATGAGAACCCTTTGCCAAGTTTCTTCGGCGAGGAACCGAAAACGGAATCTCGGCCTAAACCTAAGCCGGGTATTACAGCCGAACCGTCATATAACGCTGCCCCGGCGGCGGTCGAAGAGTTGACAGTCTCGCACCATATCAACGGACTGTTGCGTATACTCCGCAATAAGGTATCGCGCCAAATCGCCGTCGGCGCGCCTGTTGTCTCAGTTCAGGTCAAGAACCGGGCCAAGACGCTTGCCGGCGTAATAACAACAAAAACCAGGAACATCGGCCATAAAGCCAGGGAAACGCTGGCAACGCACATGCCGTATTTCTGGTTCGAAAAACAACCAACGCATGAGGTCGAACAGGCCGATAGCTATGGCGACTTCTCATACTTCGAAGAGATGAAC
>JAHQVI010000036.1 GCA_019634405.1 Hyphomicrobiales bacterium | reverse complement strand
GCTCGCTTCCATCAGGAAATCGCAAATCATCCAGCCCGTCAGGTAAAGCGGACGGAACAGCATCTGTTCTGGTTCTGCACCTTCGACATAAGCCGGATCTGTGGCGGTAAACGCGTACGAGTTATAGATCGGAGCCAGGCCCTGACGATGCGCTGCGCCGTCCATGAAGCCGCGCTCCGACACACGTATCGGACTGACGATCAGCTCTTCGGAAATTGGAAAATAGCCGTAGACGCGCTGTCCCTCCGCAACGCCCTCGGTCTTGGAGTCTGCCACTGTCGCGAATCCCCAGACCGGAACGCGCCCTTGCGCCTCCGCACCAGAGGGGAAGAAGTTCCAGTACTGCATGGGTGGTCCGCCAAAGGCTGCGTAAGTGACATTGTTTGCTGTCAGCGCGAACGCATCGAGGCTCAGCCTGACCTCGCCATCCGCCAGGTTTCGTGCCGGCGCATCGACCCATTGCGTCTCGCGCAGATTGGCCTTCGAGATGAGATGCTGTTTGGTCATGATATCCTCCGATTTCCGGCACCTTGTGCGGTTGGAAAGCGAGAATCAAGCTTGACGTTGGAGGACCTAGTGCCGGGTTGGGCGGGACGACGGATTGGGGCGCGCCGCCTCAAGATCACTGACATAGTGTTTCAATGCCGCGAGCGCCTCGCGCGCTTCTTCCAGGACGACGGGAGCTTCGGTGCGATAGAACTTGTATTCCTGCGATTCAGGAGGCGCCGTACAGGCGGATTCAAGTGCGTTTAAGGCGCGCGTGAGCACTTGCGCGTAAAACGTCCACGAAGAAGATTTCAGTGCCATTAGGGTTTCCGAAAAAGAATCAATTTCTTTCTACACGGAAACAAGTATTCGTACAATTATTAAGTGCAAAAACTGAAATACATTCAAAAGTAGATTTGTGGGTTATTTTTTGGCTGCTGCCCGCGAGGCCCGCGTGCTAGCAATCAGCTCGGCGAAAGCCGCAGGCAGCTCGGGCGACTGTGTCCCGGGTTCGATGGCTTCGACCAGCGATTGCGGTGGAACCGGCGCGCCTGAGCTGTCCAGGATCGCGAGCAATGTGGTGACTCCAGCGTGATTTCTGCCATTGCGCATGAAACGCTGACCCAAAACCAGAAAGCGTTCATCCCAACCATGGATTTCCGTCTCGAGGGTAAACGGCTTCGGGGCCTTCAGCATCCGATTGATGGTCATCGTCTGTCCGCAGATTTCAGTCCGCCACCCGTTCGCTTTCAACACTTTGCGCAAGCCTGAGCGGGAGAACAGGTCGACCCGACCAAGATCGCTGAACGAGAGATAACGGCTATTGGTCATGTGCAGGAACATGTCCTGATCGGTCAGCCAGACGCGAAACTTCAGGTGCGCCGGAGCAGAGAGCGGCGTGTGCCGAGCGCCAAAGCGTGCGCGTAACATGACCCATAGAAGGCGGAACAGAAGGTTCATACGCTGCGCTCCCGGTCACGACGAAACGGGGCACGAAGATAGAATAGGTTGGACGGCTGGATCATCTTCATTGCGTGGGGACTTTATTCGGCATGTTGCAGCTCAATCGGACGAACAGTTCAAGCGTTAATTTGTTAAATTAGTCGCGCCAAAGCTTGTCCAATTCTGCAGCAATTGCGAACGATTTCCGTGCGGCTGCGCCGCCAAGTCGCAGGCCGATCATGGCCGAGCCTTCCAGGGCTGATGGATCATCGCTCTGACGCGCCCAGCGGCTGCCGGCGACAAACCCCTCATCGAGCTCAGACAAAAACGCCCCAAACTCCTCCTCGCGGCCATCGGCAAATAGAGGCAACCAGATCAGAAAGCGCGCTTTCGGCCATTTGCGCATTGCCCGCGGGACCCAGTTCGCCAGCGCATCCATGTCCGCGTCGGTTTCATAGCTCGGGTCGAGCATGACCAGCATCTCTTCGCCGCGCCTCGGCTGCAGGCGCAGGGCGCCGCGATAGCCGTCTTCCTTGCGGATTTGCACCCGGGCGTCTTTTCGCAAGGCTTGAGAAAGCGCCTTGTGTTCGGCTGGGTGCAGCTCGAACAGAGCGAGGCGTGCATTCGCGCCGAGGATTTGCGTCGCCAGCGCAGGAGACCCGGGATAAGAGCCCGGTCCCTTGGATTGCACATGGCGCAACCATGGCTGCAGCGCGCCAGCCGCATTCTTCGCTTTAGGCATGGCCAGGATACCGGTATCAGCCTCGCCGGTCTTGATCGATTGCGCGCTCTTCAAATCATAGAACCCACGCGCCGCATGGGTTTCTACGTAAAGCAAGGATCGATCGGCTTCAGCTTCAGTCTCCAGCACAGCATGCAAGACGGCGTGCTTGAGCACGTCCGCCTTGTTGCCGGCGTGAAAGCCATGCTGGTAGGACAGCAATGTCCTGACTACTCGTCGCGTTCGGCCAGGGACTCCTGACGGATCGCTTCGAACTCATTGCCCGGATACCAGGTCGGCCAGGCGTCAGATTGCGCAATTTTCAATCCGACAGAGTAAAGCGCCGTGATGTCCTCTTCCATGCCGGAGAGGTCCCAGCTGTCTTCATACTCGTCCATCGGCTTGTGATAACGCTGCGCCGTATAGACGTCGCCAATCGCCTTGCCAGCAGCGACACCGCCATCAACCTTGTCGACACCGCCATCGGCGTAGAGCATTGGCACGCCTTTCTTGGCGAAGGAGACGTGGTCTGAGCGATAGAAATATCCGGCTTGCGGGTTCGGGTCCGGCACAATCACGCGTCCGGTCTCGTCGAGATGCTCTTTCAACAGGTCTTCGAGCTCTGACGCGCCGTAGCCGACAACGACCATGTCATTGGTGGGCCCGACTGGCAGCATGCCGTCCATGTTAAGCCCGGCGACAATCTGGTTCATCGGGACGGTCGGGTTTTCAGCATAATAGGCCGATCCGAGCAGTCCAGATTCTTCAAGCGTCACAGCCAGGAACAGAGCTGAGCGATCAATCTCCTCTGCCGCCATGGCTTCAGCCATTTCGAGCAAGGCTGACGAGCCGGTCGCATTATCAACGGCGCCATTGAAAATGTCGTCGCGATAGAAATCCTGATTGGCCTCGCCGTCGCGATCCTCGGACTTCTTGCCGAGATGATCCCAGTGCGCTGTGAACAACATATACTCGTCAGGCGCCGTTGAGCCCGGCAGCATGCCGACCACGTTGCGTGACTCGGTCGTGCTGACAGATTGCGCGAGATTGCCGCTGACAGCCAGCTCGCCCATGTCGACCGGGCGGAAGCCCTGCGTTTTCGCAGCCGTTTTCATTTCCGAGAAGTCGAGACCGGCCTCGGCAAACAAGGAACGCGCAGTTTCCTCTGTGATCCAGGCTTCGAAAAGCGTGCGATTGTCGCCGCCATCAGCGCGCACCAGATCGGCCTGTGCGCCGGACCAGGAATTTGCGACCACATCCCAGCCATAGGAGGCTGGCGCAGTTTCGTGGACAATGATGGCGCCCGTGGCGCCCTGGCGGCCGGCTTCCTCAAACTTGTACGTCCAACGGCCATAATAGGTCATGGACTTGCCTTTGAAGAGCTCGCCTTCGAGTGCATATCCGGGGTCGTTGACCAGCATGACCACGGTTTTGCCCTCAACGTCGAGGCCTTCATAATCGTTCCAGCCATATTCAGGCGCGACGACGCCATAGCCAACAAAGACCAGCTCGGAATCGGTCCATTCGGCCTGGTCACGATCCTGTTTCTTGGTCCACAGAACCGCGTCCTCCTTGAGCGTCATTGGGAAATCCTCGCCAGAAGCGCCGCCGGCGAATGTCAGGGCAGAGGCGTTCTCGTCCAGGGTTTGCTCAATCATGCCAACCGTTTGGAACCAGCTGCCATTCTCGCCCGCTGGCTGCAGGCCCACGCGGGCCATTTCAGCGGCGATCCAATCGGCAGCTTGCTCGCCTTTTTCGGCTGCCGGTCCGCGACCTTCAAAGGCGTCATCGGCAAGTGCTGCGATGCGCTGACGCAAATCATCAGCGCTGATGGCTGCGCTTGTGCCTTCCGGCAGCGGCACCAGAAGGGCAGAGGAGTCGCCGATTTCGGTTTCGACCGGTGGGGTCTCCGGTGTGATCGGGTCAGTTTCCTCAGCGGTTTGTCCGCAAGCCGTGATCAGCGCCAGGGCTGATGCTGCCATTGTGAGACGGATCATGGTCTCTCACTCCTGTTGTGTTTCTTATGGCGCCCGGTGTGACACAGGGCGATAAGAGCGACAAGGTTGCTTATGAAACCGTTTCATCTCCTGGCAGCGGAATGTATTCTTGCTCTCCATCGGGCAGGGTGAACGGCGTGTCAGTCCAGTTGTCCGCCGCCGAGGCGCGCCAGTCGGCTTTCGCTTGTTCGATCCGGTCTTTATCCGCGGCGACGAAATTCCAGTCGATCTTGCGCGGACCATCCATGGTCTCACCACCTGCCAGCATGAACCGGGTGCCTGCAGAGACGGTCACATCAGCGTCCGTTCCGGGCGTCAGAACAGCCATCTGCCCGACCGTGATCGTTTCGCCCCCGATCGTCGCTGATCCGGATGCGATATAGACCGCGCGCTCGTCGGCCTCTCTGCCGCCTATCGTGAAGGCGGCTTCCTCGTCAGCTTCTGCGCCGACATACCAGATGCCCCAGGGAAACGTGACCGGCGAGCTGTGTCCGAAAGCGGTCCCCGCAAGAACGCGCGCGCGGGCGCCCCCTAAATCAAAGGCAGGAAGGGTCTCGGCGGGATGGTGCACGAAATCTGGCGCGATCTCGGCATGCGTCTTCGGCAGCGCGACCCAGGTTTGAATGCCATGCATGGACTGTCCGGCGGCGCGCTCCGCATCGGGCGTCCTCTCTGAATGACAAATGCCGCGCCCAGCGGTCATCCAGTTCACCGCCCCGGGGCGGATGACCAGATCATTGCCGAGATTGTCCTTGTGGCGCATGGCGCCCTCGAACAAAAAGGTGACAGTGGCCAATCCGATATGCGGATGCGGGCGAACATCAAAGCCGGTTCCCGGGGCGTAATCAACAGGGCCAAAATGATCGAAGAAAATGAATGGGCCGACCATTTTGCGACTGTGGAAGGGCAGGATCCGGCGCACGACAAATCCATCGCCCAGATCCTTTTCTCGCGGTTTTATGATTTGCTCGATTGGCGCGGTCATGGTTCTCGTCCTCATCGTGTCGGCATTAAAGGTGATGTACATCAATGAGCACTGATCTGAATGAATTCGTAGCCGAAATCCGGGCATGTCAATTATGCAAGGCTGACATGGAACGCGCGCCGCGACCGATTTTGCAAGTCTCCAGCTCGGCGCGGATCCTGATTGCCGGGCAGGCGCCGGGGAACCTCGCCATGGAATCAGGGCGGCCATTTACCGATCCGTCTGGCGTGCGCCTGCGCGATTGGCTGCAAATGGACGAAGATACGTTCTACAATGCGTCGAAGGTGGCGATCGTGCCGATGGGGTTCTGCTTTCCCGGCTATGACAAGAATGGCGGCGATATCCCGCCGATGAAACGCTGCGCCGAAACCTGGCGCCAGCCGCTGCTCGAACGATTGCCCAATATTGGGTTGACGATTCTTATCGGCGGGTACGCGCAGAAATGGCATATCGGCGATCAGATGGAGAAAACGCTCACCGCTACCGTACAAAAATGGCAGGCGTTCTTGGATCAGGGCGTCATTGTTACGCCACATCCAAGCTGGAGAAATAATGCATGGCTGAAGCGCAATCCCTGGTTCGAAACCGATCTGCTGCCCGAATTGCGAAAACGGGTGCGAGCCTTGCTCTCCTGATCACGATCGGGTTTGGGTTTCTCGCGGCCTGCGTGACGCCTGCCACCCTGAAAGCGCTGACCCTGGAGAACCCACCAATGCCGATGCTCGAACCTGACGCGAACCGGATGATCAGCTTTGACGGCGCCGAGCTTGGCCTCACCGTCTGGGAAACAGAGTCTCCGCCAGACATCGTTATTGTCGGCGTTCACGGCATGAATGATTACGCCAATGCCTTCCACATGGCGGCGCCATACTGGGCCGAGCGCGGGGTGATGACCTATGCCT
>JAHQVI010000035.1 GCA_019634405.1 Hyphomicrobiales bacterium | reverse complement strand
CCATGCATCGCGCTTTGCCGCTGAACACGGGCCTTGTGCCCCCGCCATGGCCTGGCGCGTGGTCGACGCCAACCATGCGTTGAAGCGTGTACTGGATATGGGGGGGACGGAATATACCGGCAACGACAAATCGCTGAATGCCCCGGCCGTTGTCGGCATTGGCGGCTCATTGCTCTATCTGGTCGATACATTCGGAGCGAAAGGCTCGCCCTATGAGGCCGAATATCACTGGCTGGGCGAGCAGGATCCGGCGCCGGAAGGGGTAGGCTTCTATTATATCGACCATCTCACCCATAACGTCATGCGTGGAAATATGGATACCTGGTACAATTTCTACAGCCAGACATTCAACTTCCGTGAGATTCGCTTCTTTAACATTGAGGGAAAGCTCACCGGCCTGCACAGCCGTGCGCTCACGTCGCCTTGTGGGCGCATCCGTATCCCGATTAACGAAAGTACGGACGACAAGAGCCAGATTGAGGAATATCTGCGGGAATATAAAGGGGAGGGCATTCAGCATATTGCTGTCGCCACGAACGACATCTATCGCTCGACCGATGCGCTTGCCGACAACAAGCTGGTCTTCATGCCGGGACCGCCGGACACCTATTATGAAAAATCCCATGCCCGCGTAAAGGGCCACCAGGAACCCATCGACCGGTTGAAAAAACATGGGATATTGATTGATGGCGAAGGCGTTCTCGATGGCGGGACGACACGAATCCTTCTTCAGATCTTTTCCAAGACTGTGATCGGGCCGATCTTTTTCGAGTTCATACAGAGAAAAGGCGATGAAGGATTTGGCGAGGGCAATTTCAAGGCGCTGTTCGAATCGATCGAAGAGGATCAGATCAGGCGGGGCGTCCTGACGGTCTGATGCGGCGGGACGCCCATCGGCGAAACAAATCTCTTGTGGTGAACCTTATGACTGAAAGCCCTTCAGGGCGTCCGATCCGTGAGGCGGCAAGCTCGATCGCTGAAGCCAATGCCGGCTATATGTCCGGCTTTGGCAATGGCTTTGAAACGGAGGCGCTGCCGGGAGCGCTTCCCGTCGGCCGCAACAGTCCGCAAAAATGTCCCTATGGCCTCTATGCCGAGCAGCTGTCCGGCTCGCCATTTACCGCCCCACGCGTGACCAATGAGCGCTCGTGGCTTTACCGGATCCGGCCGACGGTCAAGCATTGGGGACGTTTCGAAAAGGCGAGCCCAGGCTTGTGGGAGACCGCGCCGCTCAATAGCTATGAGATGCCGATCCAGCCCCTGCGCTGGAGCCCGCATGAAATCCCCGCCGAGAGCCTTACCTTTCTTCAAGGGGTGCGTACCATGACCACGGCTGGCGACGCCGCGACGATGGTCGGTATGGGGTCGCACATTTATCTGATCACCCGTTCCATGGTCGACGAGTATTTCTATAATGCCGATGGGGAGATGTTGTTTGTGCCGCAGTCGGGCAATCTTCGGATCTGCACTGAATTCGGCCTTATCGACGTCGAGCCTTGCGAGATTGCGGTGATTCCGCGCGGCGTCAAGATCCGCGTCGAACTCGGGCAGGGAACGACAATGGCGCGCGGATATCTCTGCGAGAATTACGGCGGCGCTTTCGCTCTTCCCGAACGAGGCCCGATTGGCGCGAACTGCATGGCCAATCAGCGCGATTTCCTGACGCCCGTGGCTGCCTATGAGGATAAGGACGGCCCGTGTGCGATGACGGTGAAATGGTGCGGTTCCCTGTGGCGCGCGCAGCTCAAGCACTCCCCGCTCGACGTCGTCGCCTGGCACGGCAATTATGCTCCGTATAAATATGATCTGCGTCACTATTCGCCGGTTGGCCCCGTGCTTTATGACCATGCCGACCCCTCGATCTTTACGGTTATGACATCGCCGTCGGAGGCGCCGGGCACAGCAAATGTTGATTTTGTCTGTTTTTGCGATCGCTGGATGGTGGCGGAAAACACCTTCCGCCCCCCCTGGTACCACATGAATGTCATGAGCGAGTTCATGGGGCTCATTCAGGGCGTTTATGACGCAAAACCGCATGGCTTTGCCCCGGGAGGAGCCTCGCTCCACAACAGCATGCTGCCACATGGTCCGGATATGGAGGCTTTCGAACATGCAAGCAATATGGAGCTGACCCCCCAGCGCCAGACGGACACGATCGCCTTCATGTTCGAGACGCGCTTCCCGCAAAAAGTCACCAAATATGCCGCAGAGCACACAAGTCGTCAGGAAGACTACATCGATTGCTGGGCCGATTTGCGCAAGCACTTCGATCCCGAACGGCGTTGATTGCCTCGTGCGTCAGTCGTCCCGGTCCATCTGGGCTTCGGGGCGGGCGTCAAGAAATTCGCGCCGCTTCATGCACAGCCGGTCAATCTCCACCAGGCGTTCCAGGCCGGACAGCTCAAGCCCCCAGCGTCTGGCGTTGTAAAGCTGCGGCGTCAGGCACAGATCCGCCACGCCAGGCTCATAGCCGAAACAGAACGGGGTATGCGGGCTCACCAATGACTGGAAGGCGTGCAATCCCATTTGCATCCAGTGATGCATCCATGAGACGACGTCCGCCTGGCTCCTGCCGAATTTGTCCTTGAGGTAAGCGCCGACGCGCAGATTGTTTACCGGGTGGATATCGCAGGCGATGAGTTGCGCCGCCGCTCTGACCTGCGCGCGCCGGGCAATATCAGCGGGTAGCAGCGGTGGGGGGCGCAGTTCGTCAAGATATTCGATGATCGCCAGCGACTGCGTGATTGTGCGCCCGTCGTCAAGGACAAGACAGGGGACGGCTCGGAGGGGATTGAGGGCGCGATAGGCCGGTGTGTGCTGGTCGCCCCCGCCGCGCAAGAGATGAACCGGAACCTGCTCGGCAAGGACGCCTTTCAGATTGAGCGCGATGCGAACGCGATAAGCGGCCGTGCTTCGCCAGTAGGTATAAAGCTTCAAGACCTGTGTCTCACTTGGCGGTGATGCTGATGACAAGGACTAAAGCCCGGGGATGCGAACGTCTTGCTCATGACAGCCATTCCTCTTTCTGCAGCGCTGGCAGAATCTGGCCGGAGCATTCGCCGAAGCCGATGCGGTAGCGATCGCCTTGCGCCCATCCGCGCAGGGTGACGAGATCGCCGTCTTCGAGAAAGCTGCGGGTTTCTCCAGTCGCGAGCGTGATTGGCTCCTTGCCGCCCCAGCTCAGCTCAAGGAGCGATCCGTAGGCGCCTTTATCGGGGCCGGAGATCGTTCCCGAGCCGATGAGATCGCCAACCCGCATCGGACAGCCCGAAACCGCGTGATGGCAGAGCTGTTGCGCGGCGGAGTAATACATCTCCTTGTAGTTGGTCCGCGTGATTGTCGTTGCATGCGCGGCGCTGGCGGGCGTCAGGTCAGCTTCAAGCGCGATGTCGTAGAGCATCGGGCCCGGTTCGCGCAGATAGGGGAGAAGCTCACGCTCGCGATGAGGCGTTGACCTCCTGAATGGGGCAAGGGCCGCCTTTGTCACGATCCACGGGCTGATCGAGGTTGCGAAAGCTTTCGCCTGAAACGGCCCGAGCGGCTGATATTCCCAGGCCTGGATGTCCCGCGCGGACCAGTCGTTGAGCAGAACATAACCGAAGATCATCTCATCGGCTTCGCTCACGGTAACCGCCTCTCCAAGGCGGTTGGACCCGCCGATCACCGCGCCCAGCTCCAGCTCCATGTCGAGACGCCTGCAGGGGCCGAAAATTGGTGTTTCCGCGCCCGGCGGCTTGAGCTGGCCCAGGGGGCGGCGCACAGCAGTGCCGCTGACGACAACGGACGAGGCCCGGCCATTATATCCGATCGGAATGTGAAGCCAGTTCGGCGGAAGCGCGTTTTCGGGCCCGCGGAACATTGTCCCGACATTGACGGCATGGTGCCGGCCCGCATAGAAATCCGTATATTCAGCGATCTGGAACGGGAGATGGAGCGAGACGTCCGAAAGCGGGATAAGGGCTGCGTTTCGCAAAGGGCTGTTGCCGCTTAGCGCTGTGTCACCCCCTTCCGCCAGCAGGTCGGTCAGCCGGTTGCGGACGGCGTCCCAGACGGGGCTTCCAAGCGCCATGAAACCATTCAGGAACGGTTGGGCGAACACGCCGTCATTTCCGGGAATGGAGACAAGTCCGGTCTCTTCTAGAGCCGCCAGATCAAGGGCTGCATCGCCAATCGCAACGCAGCAGCGGGGGTGTTCGCCGGGACGGGAAAACACGCCGTAAGGCAGGTTCTGGATAGGGAACGGGCTTTCAGGCGCGTTCGCGGCGGCGACCCAGCTTCTCATCAACTGCCATTCCTCTTCGATTGTCTGTGGCCTGTTTCAATGTCGTATATCACGCAGGCTTGCGCGCCCTGATTGATTTCAGTGAATGTTGCAAATGAAACTAAGTCAAGATTAATCTGATTTCTGACTTGTTCGCTGTTTGCGAATGCAATCAATACTTCGAAAAATAACATTTATAACAATGCAATATGAATATATGTTTGTCTTGAGTGTACTCATTGAAAAACGTTATGATTGAAACTATTTTATATTTCAGCTTGGCTTTGATGCATTGCGACGCCTTGGCGAGAGAGACAGGATAGATGACCAAAAACAAAGACTGTCCGAGCGCCGCCGCTGTCGACTTTCAGGATATGTTCGAGCTGAAGTCGTTTTTTCCCTATCTCGTCAGAATCTATTACCGGGCGGTGAGCGAGTCGGTCGGCGCGGTTTATTCCAATCTCTATGGGCTGTCGGCCTATGAGTGGCGCACCATGGCCGTGCTCGGCCCTTACGCAGCGCTGTCTGCAACCGAAATTGTCGAGAAATCGAGCATCGATAAGGTCAATGTGAGCCGCGCCATCGCCAAATTACGAGAACGCGGGTTTCTGAAGCGGGATATTGACGGAGATGACCGCCGCCGATCCGTCCTTCGTCTCACGGAAAGCGGGCGCACGGCGTTCTATGCGCTGATACCCAGGGTCCGCGAAGTCGAGGCGCATCTTTTGCAGGGAATGACGCCGAAGGAGCGCGAAACTCTGATCCGGCTGATGGAGAAAGTCCGGAACAATGCCGGAATGCTGAAAGACGCATCGTGATGCTTGTTGATTGCTCGTAACATGGAAGCCCGGTTCGGGATCCGGTCCTGGCGCAAACAATGCGTTCCAATCGGTATTCGCTCCGAACTTTCTTTTGAAGTCACCGCGGAAGATCGCCCTCGTCCGGAGGCGATCATGGCGAACCGCGACAGCATCGTCCCGCTGGTATCGATCTGTATAATGGCTTTCGCGGGCAACCGAACAATAAGGCGTTGATTTTTATGGATTTTTAGGGGGAGGTGCCGACGGCGGCGTATGGAAAAAACAAAGATTGGCTGGGGTGCTAGGATTCGAACCTAGGATCACGAGACCAAAACCCGTTGCCTTACCACTTGGCCACACCCCAATTCAAATTCAGTCGGTTCGTTGTCAACCAACGGTTTCTTACAGTAGGCAGGCGACCGTTTCAAGGACGAACAAACGCTGAATCACGGGTATTTTTGCCCGAGCTGCGCCCGAACATATTCAAAGGCTGCTTTCGGGCGATTTGCGCGCGAATGGCGTTTTGGTGTTCACGGCTTGTTCGACGTAAGTATAGAGCTTCAAGCCTGCGCTTCATAGCATAAATCCGGCACAGCCTGTTCGCACATAATCTTTGAGCTATTCAGGGGGGTAACAGCCCCGTCTAGCAAGCAGGTTGACATCGAAGCTGTTTTGCACCGAACCGAAAAGCCTTATGATGTCAAAGTAGGGCTCTACCTCCGATCAAGGCAACAAACCGGCCGTTGAGGCTGACTCCAGTCAATTTGGCGGCGCGGAAGAAATGGTCAAGGATCTGAAAGCGAAGGTGTTTGCAGGGCGCGAGGTACGCTATCTGGCAACCGGGCCGAAGGGCAAAGAAGTG
>JAHQVI010000034.1 GCA_019634405.1 Hyphomicrobiales bacterium | reverse complement strand
CTTGGCAAGTCCGGGCACACCGATCAAAAGTGCGTGTCCTCCCGAGAGGATCGTAATCAGCGTGAGATCGATCACCGTTTCCTGGCCGAAGATGACCGAGGAAACGGCGTCCTTAACTCGTGCAAATTTCGCGCTGGCGGCCTCAAGCCGCTCAACAACATCTGCTTCAGATTGCATGAGAGTCATATGCTGCGATATACCCTAATCGTTACCAACTACCTGAAGATCGGCTTGCCTGTCGCCAAAACTTCCACCGTCCTATATAACAACTATCCGGTGAAACAGTGGATTTGTGCAAGCCTGTTCTTTTGGCGCCATTAAGCCGAATAGCTTAAATCATGTTCAATTTGTTCCGAAAAGCTGGCGGTCTATCATGGCCTTGTCTATTTAAAATCCTGTAATGAAAGCCAGCATGGACATAAAAAGCGGCGACTATTCGGCTCGCGCCTTTCGTTTTCGGGCCGAGCGGCGCGGCATGCCGCTCGAAATGGTGCGCGAATTGACGGCCAACAAGGAAACCATACGCGGGGATCATGACCTGAATCCGGATTTCCTTGCATCTGCCCCCTCGGGAGCGTCGCTCAAGCCTGCAAGCGTCCTGATTGGCGTCGTGGACCGGGGCGATTTCGCAACCTTGCTGCTCACGCAGCGGGCGGCTCATCTTTCAGCCCATGCCAATCAGATCGCCTTCCCCGGTGGAGGGGTTGATCCCGGCGACAAAACACCCATTGATACGGCCCTGCGCGAAGCGCATGAGGAAATCGGGCTTACGCCGGATCTGGTCACGCCGCTCGGTTTGCTGGAACCCTATCGCACACGGACCGGATTTCGCATTTTCCCCGTGCTTGCATCCGTGGATTCCAGGCTAAGATTGAAGGCTGATGAGTGCGAAGTCGCGGAAATATTCGAAGTTCCGCTGGATTTTCTAATGACACCCGCCAATCATCAACGTTATTCGGTTAGGTTCGAGGGCAAGCCCCGCCATTTTTATGCAATGCCATATGAAGAACGATATATCTGGGGCGCAACTGCGGGGATACTGCGCATCATGTACGAAAGGCTTTATGCAGAATGATCAGGATTGTCGTCATCAATCTCCTGCTGTTGCTGCTGCCGACGATAATCTACTTCAGCTATATTTACCTGAGGCGCCGTCAAACGCCTGATGCTGAAGTGATGGCGGATGCGCCAATATTCTGGTTGCTTGTTGCAGGGACTGTTTTATCATTAATCGTGCTTATATTTTTTGTTGACTGGAGTGGTAACTTGCCGGGTGGTCGATATGTAGCACCGCGTTATGAAGATGGCGTTATCATTCCGGGACATATAGAACCGGAAGAACCGGCAAAATAAACAAGGTTTTGCTGTGAATACTGCAGCTCAGACTCAGCGTCCGCTCTCGGTAGCGGACGCTGAGTGGTTTCAATGGCCTGAATTGCATCGGGTTTTTGATGCACTGAATACGGAAGGGCACGAAGCCCGTGTCGTAGGCGGTGCGCTGCGCAACACCTTGATGAACCTGCCGATCAGCGATATCGATTTTGCGGTGACGGCCGAGCCGGAAGAGATGATACGGCTTGCTGAAGCGGCCAGCCTCAAGACGGTGCTAACCGGATTGAGCCACGGAACGATTACGATCGTTGTTGATGGAATTCCCTTCGAGGCGACAAGCCTGCGCCATGACGTCGAAACAGACGGGCGTTACGCCAAGGTCGCTTTCACGCGCGACTGGGCGGCGGATGCTTCGCGGCGCGATTTTACGATCAATGCGCTTTATGCCGATGCCGGTGGTCAGGTCTACGACCCGCTTGGGGAAGGCGTATCCGATATTGGCGCAGGGCAGATTCGCTTTATCGGTCAGGCCATTGAGCGTATTCGCGAGGATTATCTGCGCATTCTCCGTTTCTTCCGCTTCACGGCCGAATATGGCCGGTCGTCTATCGATTCGGATGGGCTGGCCGCCTGTATTGAGGGCAGGGACGGGCTGAAACAGCTATCCGCCGAGAGGGTGCGAACGGAGCTTTTGCGCATTCTCGCAGCCGATCGGCCGATGTTGGCGCTGAATGCGATGGCGGATAGCAAAATTCTTGAGATGATTCTTGACACCGAGGGGTATCTGCAGATCTTCGCCCGTCTCGCCGAAATCGAGACGAAGCTGAACCTGCATGCCTATCCCGTGCGGCGTCTGGCCGCGCTTTCCGTTGCGGGTCCGGATGACGCCGGGCGCATTGCGAAAAAGCTGAAATTGTCGAATGCCGAAGCGTCCAGCCTCAAAAGCATGGCCATACATACATCGGACATGTGCGCTAATCTGCCGCTACGCGGACAGCGTGAGGCGCTCTACAGGCTTGGTCATGATCTCTACTCCGACTGTGTGCTGATAGGCTGGAGCCGCAGCAATGATGCGTTGAACGATGAGCACTGGCGTTTGATGATGGAGTTGCCACGGCGATGGACTGCACCGGAATTTGAGATATCGGGCAAGGATCTTCTTGCGCGCGGTTTCGAGCCGGGGCCGGAGCTTGGCAAGGCGCTCGGCGAGCTTGAGGAGCGCTGGATCGCATCCGATTTCAAGCTGAGCAGGGATAAGCTGCTCGCCAGTATCGGCAAATCGTAACTGGGTTCGTCGCGCTCGCCAGCGGCTGTTTCGCGCAATCAGGCCAGCATTGGATCAGCTCGCCAGTTCGTGCGAACGTCGGGCGGCGGCCATGACCGCTTCCGTCATCAGGTCGTTGAGAGATGGCATGGCGCTTGCCCCGCCTTCAGCCATCAGTATGCCGAGCGCTGCAGCGGTGGTGCCGCCCGGTGACGTGACGTTGCGGCGAAGGTCGGCAGGGGAGAGATCAGATTGGTGGAGCAATTCCCCCGCACCTGAGACGGTTGCACAGGCCAGTTTCGCAGCCAGATCTTTCGGCAAGCCAGCTGCCTCGCCTGCCGCGGCAAGACATTCGGCAAGCAGAAAGACATAGGCCGGACCTGAGCCTGACACAGCAGTTACCGCGTCCATCAGCGTTTCGCTCTCCAGCCATACGGTTTCGCCTGCGGCCGTCATCAGGGCTTCGCATTGCCGCGATTGGTCTGGCGTCGCCGTTTGATTGGCGTAAAGCGCGGAAATACCCCGCCCGATTGCTGATGGCGTATTCGGCATTGCACGTATGATCGCCATATCTTGCACAAAATGTGCGGCAATGGACGAAATAGTGCGGCCGGCCGCGATAGAGAGAAGCACGGTGCCGGGGCCGGAAATCCGTGCAAGCGATGGCAAGACAGCGTCCATGACTTGCGGTTTGACCGCGAGGACGATCACTTCGGGCGGCGTTCCCGTGCTCTGTATGTCTGCAGTGGAAATTCCGTACTCGCGACAATAGTCGCGCATCTCTTCGGAGATCAAGGGATCCTGAACGAATATGCGTTCCGGCTCAAGACCGTGGGCGATCCAGCCTTTCAGCAGGGCGCTCCCCATTCGGCCAGCACCGGCCAGCAGGATCGCTCCCTTGCCAAACTGGTTCATGCCTGTCCTTCTGTTTCAAAGATCGCCGTAGCGATTGCGTCCTCTGCCCGTTTTCCGGCCCAGACGACGAACTGGAACGCCTGATAATAACGCTCGCAGGATTCCAGTGCAGCCGAAATCAGCGCTTCGCATTGATTGGCGGTTGGATCCGCGCCGTGCAACATGAGGCTTTGACGGTAAAGCAGGACGCCTTCATGCGCCCACAAATCGAAATGCCCGATCCAGAGTTGCTCATTGATCAGAGCAAGCAGCCTGTAGACCTCAGCCGTTTTTGTATAAGGAACCTTGAGATCGAAAGCGCAGGCTATATGGAGGGATTCCAGATCATCCCGCCAGTTCAGGGACAGATTATAATCCGCCCAGCTTCCCGCGATGATCACGGTCAGTTCGTCTTCCGTGCACCGCTCGAACGGCCAGTCATTTATGGACGCAATTTTCTCGGTGAGATCGATCGGATTCGTTAAACGTGTGAAATCCGGTAGAGCAGATGCCATGCCTTAACCTTCGCCTGAACGTGCGTTGGAGGGAGTACTCTGCGCTATACAATTGAAAATCGCGGCGCGAACGCCCGATTGTCCTCTCCCGTAACCCTAGATCCATTTCGTTAACCTGCGTCGCGGTCATACGGCAAGATCCTTAAGGCTTTCTCCACGGGGAATTACGACCTTACGGGCTCTGAGGATTGGAAGCGCGCGCGCCCGAGGCCGCTTCAAGGGCTTCGATCCGTTTTTTCAGAGCTTCGTTTTCTTCCAGAGCCTTTACCGTCATTGCCTTGACGGCCTCGAATTCTTCGCGCTGTATGACGTCCAGATCCCTCAGAACCTTCTCAGACTGCGAGCGGAAGAATGTCTCGGCGTCCTGCTTGGCGCTTTGCGCCGCGCCTGCCGCGTCGGTCATGAGTTTGGCGAAATCGTCGAAGAAACGATTTGTGGTTTGTGTCATGAAACTGTGCTCTCCGCTTGTCAAAAAACCAGGAGTTGGTATCTGAGGACCTATTTGCTGACAAAAACCATACCATTCAAGGTGTGGACTTGCTAGGAAGCGCAGGATCGCCGCAATTTACTGAGGAACCGCTGGCAATGGACTACATGGCAATATCGTTTCCCGCTATCGACCCGGTGGCGGTGGCGCTCGGTCCGGTGCAGGTGCGGTGGTATGGTCTTGCCTATCTTGCCGGACTGACGCTCGGCTGGCTTTACATGCGCCGTCTGTTGTCCTCGCCCTCGCTCTGGAGCGGCCAGCAACCGCCCATGAGACCGTCGCAGGCGGACGATTTCCTCCTTTGGGCGACTTTCGGCACCGTGATCGGTGGGCGTCTTGGCTATGTGCTGCTTTACGAGCCGACCACGTTCTTTGCCGATCCGGCGCGAATTCTGTCCGTCTGGGAAGGCGGCATGTCGTTCCATGGCGGCTTTCTCGGCGTCAGCCTGGCGGTTTTTCTGTTCTCCCGGTACAACAAGCTCGTGCTGCTTTCGCTGGGTGATCTGGCGGCTGTGAGCGTTCCGTTCGGCCTGTTTTTCGGCCGGATCGCGAATTTTATCAATGGCGAGCTTTACGGGCGGATATCGGACGTTCCCTGGGCGGTGGATTTTCCGGTTCATCTTCTGGATCCGGGCGATCCTGGCGGTCCGCGCCACCCCTCACAGCTTTACGAAGCCTTTCTGGAAGGCGTCGTCCTGTTCCTTGTCATCCGCTATTTTACGCACTATCGCGACGCGTTGAAACAGCCCGGCCTGTGCGTCGGTATCTTTCTGTGTGGATACGCGGTTGCTCGTATTATCGGTGAGATGTTCCGCGACTGGGATTACAGCCGTTTCTTCACGACGCCATATTTTTCGACCGGCATGGTGTATTGCGTTCCAATGCTTGTCGCGGGTATCTTATTGATCAACTATGTCAACCGGAAGCGGGTGGCGGAGGCCGTATAATTACGTGCTGAATGAATGATTGTATGACGCGGCCCGGTAAATGTATGCAGTATGCAGGAATTAATTACGCATCCAGCGCGTTTTCCTGCTGCGCTTGTATTGTAAGTATGGTGTTCTACCGTTACTCTGATGTTTATGTCCGGCGGATATTTGATGGATGAGATGAAGCCCTCAGCCGTCGATAATTTGACAAAAATACTGTCCGAAAAGGGATCGATCAGCGTCGCGGATTACATGGCTCTTTGCCTGACCGCAGGCGGTGTCGGCTATTACAGAAACGGCAATCCTATCGGGGCGAGCGGCGATTTCGTAACAGCGCCGGAAGTCAGCCAGATATTTGGAGAGCTGATTGGCGTCTGGGTAATGATCGTCTGGGAAGGCATGGGCCGTCCACAGAACTTCATTCTCGCCGAGCTTGGCCCGGGACGCGGCACGCTCATGCAGGACGTTATGCGCGCTACGCGGGCAAAGCCGGAATTCCGTCAGGCCGCTCATATCCATCTGGTTGAAACCTCGACATCCTTGCGCGAAGCCCAGGGCAAGACGCTTCGCTCCGTATGCCGCCCGGAATGGCATGAAAGCTTTACTGCGCTGCCCGAGGCGCCGGCCATTATCGTGGCGAACGAGTTTTTCGATGCGCTGCCAACGGAGCAATATGTCTTTCACGGAGACAGCTGGTACAAGCGCGTGCTGATGCTGGACGATAATGACCGGCCGGTATTCACCGCTGGCCGCCTGGCGGTTCCCCCTGTTGAAATTCTGCCCGATCATTTGCCGAATGAGGGGGACATACTTGAGCATTGCCCGGCCGCTGTCGATCTTGTCAGTGAAATTGGCAGCCGGGGAAAACGCGCGCCCTGCGCTCTTTTGATCACCGATTATGGCTATGACAATCGTGATTTCGGCGACACGCTTCAGGCTGTAAGCGCGCATAATTACGTCGATCCGATCCAGCCGCCGGGCACCGTCGATCTCAGCACGCATGTCAATTTCGCCGAATTGCGCACATCAGCCAGGGAGGCCGGTCTGACGCCAACCAGCGTGCTGCCGCAAAACGAATTTCTCATGGCTCTCGGATTGGAGCAGCGATTGCGCCGCCTGATGACCAATGCGGATGAAGAACAGCGCGCGGCGCTGTTTCTGGGCGCGCGAAGGCTTGTGGATCCATTTCAGATGGGCAGCCTCTTCAAGGCGATGGCGATTACCAGCGCCCATCTTCCGCCGCCGCCGCCTTTTTCTCCCGAGAGCCGGGCGATCCAGTAAGGATAGTGTCCGCCAAGACAGAGCGATGGAATGAATTCCGACATGATTGTGAGCGACCTACTCAAGGAGCAGGCTAATATTCGCCATGGTTTTTTCACACGGCAGGGTGGCGTATCGACCGGCATTTACGATTCGCTGAACTGCGGATATGGGTCGGGCGATAAGACGGAGTCGGTGCGGGAAAACCGCAAGCGCGTGGCAGGCAAGCTGGGGATCGCGCACGGCAATGTGCTGACCGTCCGCCAGGTCCATAGCAGCCGGGCGGTGGTCGCGGATTCGAATTGGTCGCAGGACAGCTTGCCTGAAGCCGATGCGATCGTGACGGCGGAACCGGATGTGGCGATAGGTGTGTTAACCGCAGATTGCACGCCGGTCCTGTTCTGTGATTCTGCCGCTGCAGTGATCGGCGCTGCGCATGCAGGTTGGCGCGGCGCGAAGGGCGGCGTGATCGAAGCGGTTATTGCTGAAATGGAAAGTCTTGGAGCTAGCCGTGAGCGGATCTGCGCGACGATCGGACCGGCAATTTCGCGCGCCGCTTATGAAGTCGGAGAAGATTTCCAGGGAAATTTTCTGGCGGAGGATGAGAGCAACGCCGATTTTTTTTCGCAAAGCGACAATAACAGCAGGCCACATTTTGATCTGCCAGGCTATTGTCAAAAGCGCTTGGCGCTGGCAGGAATAGTATCGGTGGAGCGGATGGAGCTCTGCACATATACTGACGATTCGCTTTTCTATAGCTATCGGCGTTCAATACATCAGGGGGAAGCGGATTACGGTCGCCAAATTTCCGCCATTGTTATTCTGTGATGTGGAAAAGGGGCTGTTTGTGGGCTTTTTCCTGTGCCTATGCTGTTGATGCCTTGCAAGAGGGGTCTTGACGCTCTATGGACGCCTTTGAAGATTATGGATAGGCATTCTAATTAGGAATTGTCGTTTTTCCGTTGATTCTCGGAGCGCGAGGCAATGATTACAATTCGTTCAACTCAAGAGATGCGCATGGGCGATAGCGCAGTCCGGGGGAGTGTAAAGCGTCTCTTATTGCCTCTGGTTGGAGGCTTTCTCTCCATTTCGCTTGCTGCATGCGAGACGCAGTCAAATTCTTCCAGTAGTGGAATTGTCGGTTCTCTGTTCGGCTCTGATGAGCCGAGACCGGTTGTCAAACAGCAGGAAGAGCCGAGCCGGGTTGCGCAGTCCAAGCCGATTTCTTTCGCGCCGATCATTGGCGCACCTGCCAAAATATCGTCGCAAATGAGCCAAGAGCTTGCTACGGCAGCTACCGCCAAGGGGCTGAAGGTCCAGTCATCGGCATCGTCCGGCTATACTGTGCGCGGCTATCTCGTCGCGGCCTCCGCCCAGACGGGAACCAAGCTGTCCTATATCTGGGATATTCGCGATCAGAATGGCCAGCGCGCTGAACGTTTTCAGGGCGACGAGCTGATTGAAGGCAAAAAGGGCGGCGATCCCTGGGCGCTCGTTGACGACGTGGCCATGAAACGCATAGCTGCGTCCACAGCCGACAAGATTGCGACCTGGATGTTCGGTGCGGCCAACGTTGCGCCGAGCGCTTCCAATGGCGCGCCGCAGGAGCAGGAACGGTCGGCCACGGCGTCGTCGGCTCCGGTGCAGCGGGCATCGATCAGTGCGCAGGCTCCTGCTCAGCCAAAACCTGCCGTACGGGAAGCGGCCGCCAAGCCGGCCCCTGCTCAGCCGCCTGCTGCAAGCAAGGAGATTATTGCAGTGGTGCCGCCGGTGACCGGCGCGCCGGGGGATGGCCAGCAATCGCTGACCTCCGCCATGAAGCGGCATCTGGCAAGCGCTGGCGTCAAGCTTGTCGAGGGCGCTCCCAGCGCCGCCTATACGGTTCGTGGCACGGTGGAACTGGGCTCAGCCGATGGCGGTCAGCAGCCAATAACCATACGCTGGCTGGTTGTCGATCCGAATGGCCAGCAGATTGACAAGGCTGTTGTGCAGCGTAACAAAATTCCGGCCGGTTCACTTGATGGCGCTTGGGGGCAGATTGCTGATCTGGCCGCCAGCGAGGCCGCCAAGAGCGTCGCCAAGCTGATACGTCCGACCGGATAGGGGCGTATTGATCTGCCAAGGTTTACAGTGGCGCGGCTGGCTGATACAAGCGAGCCGCGTCATTTATATTCAAATTTGGCTCCTGAGGCTGCATATGCAGCCCAGCTTTGTCCCCATCCGTCGATACAGTATCTCTTGGCAGAGGTAAGATAAAAACCATGAAACTGGTTTCCGGAAACAGCAACCAGCCGCTGGCCGCAGCGGTCGCGCACTATCTTGGCATTGAGCAGACCAAATGCTCCTGTAGACGCTTCTCGGATATGGAGATCTTTGTCGAGATCAAGGAGAATGTGCGCGGCGAAGATGTCTTTGTCATGCAATCGACCTCTGCGCCGGCGAATGACAATTTGATGGAACTGCTGATCATCATCGACGCGCTCAAGCGGGCGTCGGCGCGGCGCATCACGGCGGTGCTTCCCTATTTTGGTTACGCCCGGCAGGATCGGAAGGTAAGTCCGCGAACGCCGATATCCGCCAAGCTGGTCGCGAATCTGATTGTGCGTTCGGGAGCTGACCGGGTTCTGACGCTTGATCTTCATGCCGGACAGATCCAGGGCTTCTTTGATATTCCCACAGACAATCTTTTTGGGTTGCCGATCTTTACCCGCGCGATCTGCGAACGTTTCGAGACGGATCGCGTCACGGTGGTCTCGCCGGATGTGGGCGGCGTGGTTCGGGCGCGCAACCTTGCCCAGCGCATCGGCGCACCGCTCGCTATTGTCGACAAGCGGCGCGAACGTCCCGGCGAATCCGAGGTGGTGAACGTCATTGGCACGGTAAAGGACCGGACCTGCATTTTCATCGACGATATTGTGGATTCCGGCGGAACGCTCGTCAATGCGAGCGCGGCTCTCATGGAGAGAGGCGCCAACGAGGTTTACGCCTACATAACGCATGGCGTTCTGTCACCTGGCGCTATCGATCGTGTTCGCGACTCTGCGCTCAAGGCTTTGGTGATCACGGATTCGATCGATCAGCCGGAAAACATCCGGCAAGTGCCGAATATCGAAATACTTTCGTCGGCCTCGTTGATCGGCGAGGCGATCGCGCGAACATCAAATGAGGAGTCGGTCTCCAGCCTTTTTGATTGACAAGATTGCCTCGAAGCGATTGAGTTCGGAAAATTTTCCGTCTATAACCCGTCGCAGGATTTCGGCGGCGCGATGCTTTCATCCGCGCTTAATTACTTCGCCTGATCAGGGCGCGACTTGATTCCGGAGATTTAGATGTCAGAAATGGTCGAACTCAAGGCCGAAGAGAGAACTGTAACTGGTTCAGAGGCTGCAAAGAAGCTGCGAAAGCTCAACAGCATTCCCGGCATTATTTACGGGGGCAACAAGAAACCCCAGATGGTTGCGCTGCCGCGCAAGGAATTGTGGAAGCAGGTTGAGACCGGACATTTCCTGTCAACTGTCTATACTCTTGATATTGAAGGCAAAAAAGAGCGTGTGATCCCCCGCGAAGTCCAGCTCGATCCAGTGCGCGACTTCCTGGTTCATGTTGATTTCATGCGCGTCAGCAAGAGCTCCCGCATTGACGTTGAAGTTCCTGTCCATTTCATCGGCGAAGCGGATTCGCCCGGCCTAAAGCGCGGCGGTACGCTTAATATCGTTCGTCACGAAGTGGAGCTGAGCTGTCCCGCAGATGCGATCCCTGAAAATATCGAGATCAGCCTCGAAGGTTACGATATTGGCGATTCCATCCACATTTCTGCGGTCAAGCTGCCGGCAAATGTGACGCCGACAATTCAGGGGCGCGATTTTACGATTGCTACCATTGTCGCATCTTCGGGCATGAAGTCCGATGAGGAGGAAGCTGGCTCTACAGCAACTGAAGGTGAAGACGACGAAAAGTAATCTTTCTGAAGCGTTGGGGGACAGGAATTGAGCGGACGCGCGATGAAAGTGCTGGTTGGGCTGGGAAATCCTGGCGGCAAATATGAAAATAACCGGCACAATGTCGGTTTCATGGCGATTGATGCGATTGCTCGCCAATATGGCGCGGTCCAGTGGCGGCAGCGCTTTCATGGGCAGGCGAGCGAAGTCGATATCAATCGCGTGCGCTATCTCCTGCTGAAACCGGCGACTTACATGAACGAGTCCGGCCGGGCCGTTTGCGAGGCGACGCGCTTCTACAAGGTTTCACCGGCTGACGTGATCGTGTTTCACGACGAGCTTGATCTTGAACCGGGCAAGCTTCGCGCCAAGTTTGGTGGGGGCCATGCGGGGCATAATGGTCTGAAATCGATCACGGCGCATATCGGCAACGACTATCAACGCATCCGAATCGGGATCGGCCATCCAGGTCAGCGCGAACTCGTATCGCCCTATGTGCTCAGCGATTTCGCCAAAGCCGACCGCGGATGGCTGGAGCCGATGCTGGATGCGATCGCAGCGGCCATTCCTCATCTGGTAGCAGGTGACGACCCAAAGTTTTTGAATGAGGTTGCGCGCACTATGCGTCCGGCCCCGGTCAGCCGTAGGGCTGACCCGGTTGACGCGCGGCAGCCTGCAGCGGCGGAACCTGAAACCGCGCCTGCGAAACAGGACCCTGCACCCAAACCAGCCGAAGCCGAGCCCGTCATGGAGCCGCGCCCTGCTGTCAGCGCGGCAGAACCTGCTCCTGCTCCCGTTTCTTCGCCCCCTGCCATGGAGTCGGAGCCGTCAGTTCAGGCATCTGAAGCTGTTGTCCCGGCGATAGCGGCTGCCGGGACCGAGCCGGCGACGCCTGAACCTGTCGAGGAACCGCGCCCGGCCGTCAGCACGCCGGATGCTGCTCCTGAGCCGGTTGCCGCAACCCCTGTAGTGGACGCGCAACCAGCCACTCAGACAGCCGGGTCCGTGGCTGCGTCGTCAGCTCCCGCCGCCGGGGCGGAAGCGCCCAAGCCTGCGGCGGATCCAGTTCCGCCGGTCCGCGAAAAGGAACCGGCATTGGCGGGTGGCGACGATAGCAAGGCAGATGTTGAGCGCGCGCAGGGAATTGCCACAAAACTACGCAGATGGTTGGGGCGAGGTTAGTCGCGCCAGTTTTTTCAATTTACGAACATGCAGGTTGCGCTGCTCTCCTATTGCTGTGCGGCCTGCCGGGATTTGCCGGTCATGGGTTTCAAATGCGGTATTGTCGGACTACCGAATGTCGGTAAGTCGACGCTCTTCAATGCGCTTACGCAAACAGCGGCGGCGGAAGCCGCCAACTATCCGTTCTGTACGATCGAACCCAATGTGGGCGAAGTGTCCGTTCCTGATGAGCGGCTCGATCGTATTGCGGTGATTGCAAAATCCGCACAGATCCTTCCGACGCGACTGACATTTGTAGACATTGCCGGCCTTGTGCGCGGCGCCTCCAAGGGCGAGGGGCTGGGCAATCAGTTTCTTGCCAATATCCGCGAAATGGACGCCATCGCCTATGTGCTGCGCTGTTTCGAGGATGGTGACGTGACCCATGTGGAAGGTCGCGTTGATCCGATGGAAGATGCGGATACGGTCGAAACGGAGCTGATGCTTGCCGATATGGAAAGTCTTGAAAAGCGCCGTATCGCATTGGAAAAGCGTGTGCGCGGGCAGGACAAGGAAGCCAAGACGACGCTTGCGGTTGTTGAGGCTGCGCTGGCCGTTCTCAATGAAGGCAAACCCGCGCGTTTTGCCGAGATTGCGCCCGAAGACAGCACCGTTTTTCGCCAGCTTCAGCTTCTGACCTCCAAGCCGATCCTTTATGTCTGCAACGTCGATGAGGACGCGGCCGGTACAGGCAACGCGCATTCTCGCCGCGTTGAGGAACGCGCTGCCAAAGAAGGCGCGGTCGCAGTCGTGATTTCGGCGAAGATCGAGTCCGAGCTGGCTCAGCTTGCGCCCGACGAACGAGAGGCGTATCTGGAAGATCTCGGATTATCCGAGCCGGGACTGAACCGCCTGATCCAGGCTGGCTACAGCCTGCTCGACCTGATCACCTATTTCACCGCCGGTCCGAAAGAGGCCCGCGCCTGGACGATCCGCAAGGGTACGCTCGCGCCACAGGCCGCCGGCGTTATTCACACGGATTTCGAGAAGGGGTTCATCCGCGCCGAGACGATTTCCTATGCGGATTACATCGCTCTCAACGGCGAAGCCGGGGCTAAGGAAGCCGGCAAGATGCGGCTGGAGGGCAAGGAATATACGGTGGATGACGGTGATGTTATGCATTTCCGCTTCGCCAATTAGGCCGCGCGCTTTTCGGACCTTGCCAAACGCGGTCCGGACGGACGCGCAGACCGGCATGATCGTCGAATCGGCCCTATGTGACGGCTTGAATATCGAGCCAAGCGATTGGAAGTCCGGATCTGCAATGTCGTATTTCCGAAATGATAATGTCACAAAACAATTAGTTAATGCGCCTATAATCTCCCTCGCGACGCACCAAAAACCAAAGAACAAATCTCTGATCTGACACGCCTTTCGCAGACGCGCGCCGTCCGGGCACGCGCCCAATCCTGCGCTCAACTGGTGGGAGTATCCAAGATGCACAAATTTTTCCTGACATTCATGGCAGCCAGCCTCGCCGCGCCGCTTTACGGCGCGACCGTCTGGGCACAAGGCGGGGAGACGGACATTCAGATTGGTCCACGCCCCTATTATCTGGTGGACAAGCTGAGTGATGGCGAACTGAAAACCAAACTTCAGAGCTGTACGAATGGTCCTTTTCGTAAAAGCAATTTCTCCATCGGCCACCGTGGCGCTCCGCTACAGTTTCCCGAGCATACGAAGGAGTCCTATACAGCCGCCGCCCGCATGGGCGCTGGCATCCTCGAATGCGATGTGACCTTTACGAAAGATGCCGAGCTGGTCTGCCGCCATGCGCAGTGCGACCTGCACACAACGACGAACATTCTTGCCACGCCGCTGGCCGCCAAATGCGAACAGCCCTTTGCGGCGGCTGAATTCGATGCGGACGGCAATCTTGTCAAACCGGCATCGGCGAAATGTTGCGCAAGTGCGCTGACGCTTGCAGAATTCAAATCGCTTGAAGGGAAGATGGACGCCTCGGACCCGACCGCAAAGACGGTCGAGACGTATATGGGCGGCACAGCCGGTTTTCGCACCGATCTTTATGCGACGGGCGCAACGCTCATGACGCATAAGGAAAGCATCGAGCTGTTCAAATCTCTTGGTGTCGGCATGACACCGGAGCTGAAAGGCGTTGACGCGGATACGGGCTTTGGCGAGTCGGGGCTGACGCAGGAGAGCTACGCGGCCAAGATGATCCAGGATTACATCGACTCTGGCGTCGCGCCTGAAAGCGTGTGGGCGCAGTCATTTAACTTTGACGACGTTCTATACTGGATCAAGGCGTTCCCGGATTTCGGCAAGCAGGCCGTTTTTCTGGACGATCGCGATCCAAAAGAGATGGTCGCCAATCCGCCATCCGTGGAAGATTTCGCCAAGCTCAAGGGGCAGGGCGTCAACATCATCGCTCCGCCAATGCCAACGCTTCTAACGGTCGCGGATGGAAAGATTGTGCCGTCCGACTTTGCAAAGAATGCGAAGGAAGCCGGTCTCGACATTATTTCCTGGTCGCTGGAGCGCTCCGGCCGGATTGGCGCGGATATCAAAGATAAGGGCGGCAATTACTATTTCGATACGACGCTGGACGCGCTCGAAAATGATGGCGCGATCATGACGACGATCGACGTCCTTTCCCGCGGCGTCGGCATCATTGGACTGTTCTCCGATTGGCCGGCAACGACGACCTACTATGCGAGCTGCTACGGACTGGATTAGAGCATCGGACCGAAAAGTGGACGCCGGTTTTCGGGCAAATCCGATGGTCAAATACAGAGATAGAGCGCCGCAGCCGAATCCGGTTAAACGTCCGGCGCTCTAGAAGGTCCGGCAGTCAATCTTCAGGCGGGCTCTATGCGGCCCGCCGCCGTCATTACTGCGCCATTCATTTGCGCGCTTATGCCTGTGATTGCATCAACCGGAGCAATGGTGCTACGATTTTGATCGATAACGCCTTACTAAATGAGAAAAGGTCGGCTGAGTTGGCCAGTTTCCGGGAAGATCAAGGCAGTGGCATGATGATTTCAGATATGAGCGATGGTAGCGGTCCCAATAATAAGCGGGGGGAAATGATTGACCCGTTTGGGCGCTCGGTTACCTATCTACGGGTTTCCGTAACCGATCGCTGCGATTTCCGCTGTGTTTACTGCATGGCGGAAAACATGACATTTCTGCCAAAGAAGGATCTTCTCTCGCTTGAGGAGCTTGACCGGCTATGCACGGTTTTTATCGAAAAAGGCGTTCGCAAGCTGCGTCTGACTGGTGGAGAGCCGCTGGTTCGCAAGAATATCCTCTGGCTGATTGAGGCGTTGTCCCGGCATCTGCAAAGCGGTGCGTTGGAAGAATTGACGCTGACGACCAACGGCTCGCAAATGCCGCGCTTCGCGTCGCAGCTTTACGATCTCGGTGTCCGCCGTGTGAACATCTCTCTTGACACGCTCAATCCGGACCGGTTCAAGGCGATTACGCGCTGGGGCGATTTCGATCAGGTTATGCGAGGGATCGATGCTGCGCGCGACGCCGGTCTTGCGGTAAAGATCAACGCCGTTGCGCTGAAGGATGTCAACGAAGACGAGATCGAGACCATGGTGGTCTGGGCGCATGAAAAGGGCATGGATCTGACATTGATCGAAACCATGCCGCTTGGCGATATTGATGGAGACCGTACGGACCAATATCTTCCGCTTTCTGTCGTTCGCGCCCGTCTTCTCGACCGCTGGACGCTTAAGGACATCCCCTATAAAACGGGCGGTCCGGCGCGCTATTTCGAAGTAAAGGAAACCGGGGGACGTCTGGGTTTCATTACGCCGCTCACTCATAATTTCTGTGAAAGCTGCAATCGTGTCCGTATCACTTGTACGGGAACCCTGTATATGTGTCTCGGGCAGGACGATGCAGCCGACCTGCGGACTCCACTGCGCGCAAGTGAGGGCAACGGGCTGTTAGGCGCAGCTATTGACGAGGCAATCGGCCGCAAGCCAAAAGGGCACGACTTCATCATTGATCGTGAACACAACAGACCTGCCGTATCACGCCATATGAGCATGACAGGCGGCTGACATATTCGGCACGCTTAATGCAAGAGATATCCCGTAAACTGTTAAAACTGTTGCAGAGTGGTACCTAAAACGCCATGATGCTGACGTAATAAGGACTTTTGCATTAGATTATGTTAGTAACGTCGAAACCGCATAGTTTTACTGGCTAAAATAAGAAATGCGGGTGAGTGACGGTGCCTATGTAGCTGGGCGCATGTCACGCACATCTTGGGGGGATCCTGGAAATCGCGCTTGTACTAGGATTGATACGGATCGGTTGGTTGCGTGTAAATGAATAACAGCTCGAAGAACCACTACGAAGTCCTAGGCGTTTCGTCCGATGCCAGCGATGAAGAGATCAAACAGGCATTTCACGAATTCGCCAAGAATAACCACCCTGACCGGAACCCTGACAACAGCGAGTCAGAGCACCTTTTCAAACGGGCCGTGCTTGCTTATGAGACGTTGAAAGATCCGCTTCTTCGGCAGGCTTTCGACGAAATGATCGCTTTCGACCGGCGGAAAAGATATTCCGGACGCCGTCAGGGGCACCGTTTGCTGATGATCTTTGCACTTTTGCTGATTACGCCGAGTGCAATTTTCCTGAGCTTGTTTGTTTCCGGCGATAAGGCGTTTCTGTCAAATCTGGGCTTTCTGCCCAAGACGATTGGTGGTTTTGAAACGGGTTTTGGCAATACGAACACTGTCACCGGCTATGGTGTGACATCATCGACCGGGCCGGAAAATACATCCGCCATTTCCAAAGAGACAACATCTGGCGAGCGACGCACGGCCAACCTCTCACCCAAACCTATCGATAAGGCGGCAAACGCCGCCGCCCCCAGAACGTCGTTACCGGAGACCATCGGTCCGATCGGCGTGGAAACAGCAAGCCGCTCGGTTGCGGTTCCGCCGGATGCATATGGCATCCAGAATCAGGACACGCCAGCTCCGGAAACGGCGCAGTCTCCAATGCCTGAAAACAGGATTGCGGCATTGAAGCCTCCGGCTCCGGAAATCGTTCTGAGCGCTAATGTCGACATTTCGGGACCGTTTTCGGATTGCAACATATGTCCGCTGATGTTTATTCCCAAGCGTTCGATCGCCGGGCTTGTAGGAGCAAACCGGGCGATAAGCATGTCGGAAATCACGATCGCTCAGTGGGAAACCTGTACGAATGACGGCGCATGTCCCCAATATGATAAGGGAACGGCGAGGACTTCTGAACCCGTAAGAGGGATCGCCAAGGAGGCGGCGGACATCTATGCGGAGTGGCTGGCGGGCGTAACCGGGCAGAGATATTCGGCGGTTATCCCGACAGAACAGGCCGAATGTGACGCAAACGCCAAGCGATCCTCATCGAACCGTTGGGATTGGATGAAAGCGCCATCCGGTCAGGATTGCGCAACGGTCGGCGGTTTTCGCGTTTCCCGGCAGACAGAGCCGGGAAGCTGAGCCTTTAGCGATAAACCGCTTTGGCCGTTCCCGGTCTTGATTAATGGCTGGTCATCATGATCAGCCGACCTTTACAACTCCGGCGGCCTGCCGCCACGGATAGATCTCCACATCGGAAAACACATCCGCCTTTGCATACGGGTCCGCTTGCGCGAATGCGCGCGCTTCTTCGATCGAATCTGCTTCAATGACGATGACGGAGCCAAGGGGAGATTTTTCGTCCGGCGTCAGCATGGCGCCGCCAATCCGCACCTTGTCTTCGGCGCTTTCCAGATAGGCCAGATGATCTGGCCGGGCCGCCATTCTGCGTTCCAAGCCTGTTTCCGGCTTATCGTAGCATATGAGGATATACAACATAAATTTTCCCATATGGTTGCAAGTTTGAACCATGCGTGAACCAATCACCGCATACAAAAATTATTAACAGCTTTTCGTCCGTTTTTCAGGCCCTCTCCCTTTGTCATTGCGTGCGCTTTTCAGTATTAAAAAAGTCGCTGGGGGCGCGAAGCGTATGAATCAGGACGAAACAAGAGCGCTTTGGGAATGTGGGGCCGAAGCGTGGAACGTTTGGGCGCTGCAAATGCTTGAGCGCAAGCAAGCGCTGGAGAGCGCGGGCGAATGGTCGGTTGATTGGTTTGGTGAGGGGCTGAACGACCAGACGCGCGCATGGCTTGATGAAGCACGCGCGGATTTTGAGGAGGTCGAGTTCGCCGCTGATGCTGATTTCAGCGGTTTTGTCTTTCCAGGCCATGCGATTTTCGTGAAGGCCCATTTTATCGGTATGGGGAATTTTATCGAGGCCAATTTTTCCAATATGGCCTATTTCACCGGCGCCAGATTTGATGGTGAGGCTAAATTCGCCAAGGCAAAATTCCACGAGCTGGGAAATTTTGACGAGACCGCCTTCGCATCCGCAGCCGAATTCGATCAGGTGGAATTTCTACGCAAGACGACCGGTCCGCTCGTCCCGGCAGCGCGATTCCAGAAAGCCGAATTTCTCTCGCGCGTCGAATTCCGCAATGCGACCTTCGCAGGGATTGCCGAATTTCAGCGCAGCCAGTTTGCCGGTAATGCGCGTTTCGACGAATCTGAGTTCAAGGTGGATGCCGTGTTCGAAGCTGTTGCGTTTGAGGGAACGCCCGGCTTCCTGAAGACGCGCTTCGATGGCGCTGCGAATTTCAAAACGGTTCGTTTCCGGAAAGATTGCCGCTTCAGCGAGGCCGAATTCCGTGGTGCGGTCAATTTTGAAGCCGCCATATTTGCTGGCCACGCCACCTTCCGGTGCATCAAATTCGACGGTGGCACGACGTTTCAGGACGCAAGCTTCCGGCAGGAGGCGCGGTTCAAGGACACGAAATTTACGGACACGGCGATTTTCCGTTCGGCGGAATTCGCCGGACCTGCCGATTTTTCGGAATGTGTTTTCGCAAAATCCGTGGATTTCCAGCGCAGTGCGTTTGATGAGGATGTGACGTTTGAGCGCTCCGAGTTCAAAGATACCGTCGTCTTTACGTCAGCGCGCTACAGGAACCAGGCGTCATTCGCCGAAGCCAGGTTCACCGACAGCGCGAATTTCCTGTTGGCGGGCTTTGAGGGGCGCACGAGTTTCCGCGATGCGCAATTTGCTCAAACGGCGGATTTTTCGGGCTTACAGTCGCGGGCGGCTTTCGTTTTATCGGGGGCGCGTTTTTCAAGGGTACCGGATTTTCATGACGCCAATTTTGCCGATCCTCCCAGTCTTGACTCCATGCAGATCCGGGATCCGGTGTCCTTCCGCCCGGCGCGCACTGGACGGGATGCCGCCGACCCGCGGCCGATCCTGTTCCGTCTTATACGCGCTTGTGGAAAAAACGCCTATGCCGCACGCTACCGGCGTCTTGGCAAGCTGGCGGCGGCCACGCAGGATTTCGAAAGAGAACGCGAATTTTTCGCTCAGGAACTGCGATGCCGCCGTTTTTGGTATGACCACCCCATAGGCGCGGGAATGAGCCGCTTCTGGTTCGGCGTGCTTTATAGCGTCACATCGAATTTTGGCCGCTCCGTCATACGTCCCCTTGTGCTCTGGATGATAACGGTACTTAGCTTTTCGCTTATTTATCTGGGGCTTAGGCGGGCCGAATATTTCACCCAAGCGCCTGCGGTGTCATGGCAAAGCGAAGTTGCTCTTGTATTTCCACAATGGCCGGACAGCGCCGGTTTCATGGAGGTGCTTGAATGGACAGGTTCCGTAGCGACCTGGTTCTTTTTCAGCATTCTCAACCTTTTTTCCGGGGGAGGGTGTATCTCAGGCGAATCCGGGGCGACCGGGGAAGCGCTGTTCCTGTCTTTCAAGAATTCCCTGTTTTTCCTTGGTTGGGAAAGTCCGGATGCCTCACGGCGCGTCTATAGTTGCCTATATGGCTTTGACTCCATGGCCGAAAGTGGCGAATCGCTGGTCCGCGTGCCGCTCGGCGTGTCCGTTGCGGCAACCCTTGAAAACATGATTGGGGTCACCTTTATCATCCTGTTCGTTATCGCAGCTCGGAACATGCTGCGAACACGATAAATCGGAGCGTTGCAAAAACACCGTATTTACCTGCAGTGTATACGCAGGCACAATAAAGCTCTGGAATTTTTACTGCGATTCACCAAATATTCAGCGCGGGGCTGCGGGACGCGTTAGGTTCACTTCAATCCCGGGGCCGATGCGATCCAAAAGGGAGTCGACCCTGACTGGAACCGTGGTTCCGGATATTCGGCGCCCACCTACTTTGTAGGGCCCAGAGGATCGAATAACCGACGGTTTTCGTGGCTCCGCTATTTGCTGCTGGTATACTGGATTGGCAATCGCGTAGCCCGCTTCAGGATATCGCCTATATGGAACTGGACCTTCAGATCGAAACGCAAAAGCAGATGATGCGCACAGATGCGCGCTCCCGCCGGCGTTCGATTACCGCCGATGCCATGGAAGATGCTGCAACCCGGGTTGCTGGCATGGATCTCGGCTTCCTTGATTCATCGCCGAAAATACTTGGTGCCTATTTCCCTGTGCGCAGCGAGTTTGATTGTTTGCCGCTGCTCCGGCGCATGGCGGATGGGGGGTGGCGCATTGCACTGCCCGTGGTTAAGCCGAACGTACCGCTCGAATATCATGAATGGAAGTTTGGCGCGCCGATGGAGAACGGTCCTTTTGGCATTCCGGAGCCGGTTGACGGTGAACTGCTTCTGCCGACAGCCGTTTTGATTCCGTTGCTGGCCTTTGACCGGCAGTGTTTCCGGCTCGGCTATGGCGGTGGTCATTACGATCGGACGCTCGAAGCCTTGCGCGCCCAGCATAAGGTGATCGCAATCGGTCTTGCATTTGACATTCAGGAGGTCGCTGAAGTCCCGGTCTGTTCCTACGATCAGCAGCTTGACTGGATCTTGACGCCATCGGGAGCGATCCCTGCAAAGCAGACGGCTTGATGCGTATTCTCTTTCTTGGAGATGTTCTCGGACGCGCCGGCCGTTCAGCTGTTTGCCGTATTCTGCCTGATCTGAAAAGCCGCCAGCAGATCGATTTCGTTATTGTGAATGGAGAGAATGCCGCCGGCGGTTTCGGGATAACACAGGCGATCTTCAACGATCTGATCAATGCGGGAGCCGATGTTGTCACGACCGGCAACCATGTCTGGGACCAGCGCGAAACGCTCATTTACATAGAGCGCGAGCCGCGTCTCCTCCGTCCGGTCAACTTTCCGCCGGGAACGCCGGGAAGCGGCGCAGGGATTTTCAGAACGGCTGACGGCGCATCGGTGATGGTTATTCAGGTCATGGGCCGCCTGTTCATGGATCCGATGGATTGTCCGTTTCAGGCCGTGGAGCGCGAGCTTGGCGAGGGCGCGCTCAAATCGAAAGCCGATGCGATTTTTGTCGAAATCCATGCCGAAGCCACCTCCGAGAAACAGGCTCTTGCGCATTTTGCCGATGGCCGCGTTACTGCCGTGGTCGGGACGCATACGCATGTTCCGACAGCGGACGCACATCTGCTTCCCGGAAGCACGGCCTATATGACCGATGCCGGTATGTGCGGCGATTACCAATCCGTCATCGGGATGAAGAAAGACGAACCCGTGCAGCGTTTTCAGCGCAAGATTGCGTCCTCGCGCTTCGAGCCCGCAATGCAGGACGTGACGGTATGCGGCGCAATTGTCGAGGTCGATGATGCGACCGGGCTGGCGCTGTCCATCGAACCGGTTCGGATTGGGGGCGTATTGGGACAGGCCGAACCGCAAGTGGTCAAACAAAGCTGATTTTTCTTCGAACTCCGGCGCGTCGTCAGCACGATGCCATACGCCGGAGCCGTCTCGGCATGTTCGCTATGCAATATGACCGGCGCGCCCACACCGTCCTTGCGGCAATCTCAATTGCCCCGGCCGCGCCGTTCAACCCCAGATAATAAGACCTGTATCTACCCCCAGAGATAATAGACCAGCGCGCCAAACAGCCCAAGCACAATGCTGATCAGGATCATCTCCTCAGGGCTTATCCGATTATCCAGACGTTGCTGCTCACGGTCCTCAAAGTCCAGCGACTCCTGATACAGCTTGGCTTCGAGACCCTTATCCACATTCCTGGTATCTTTCTCAGCCATTCCCCATGCCGCGTTCCATTTGCGGCCCCCGTTCAGAACACTTGCACCTGTGCCGAAGATACAGCCCGACGATCAAAGGAAGATGACATTGTGATTTGATCCGGACAGTAACTCGCGCAACGCAAACGCTTGCCCCGGAGGTTCAACAGATTCGGAAGCGTCGTTACATTCGGGAGATTCATTATAGGTGTGACGTGTATGCCTTCAGGTCCATGTAATGAAATGAGGCCGGTCTCTTCTAATGGGATACATGTTCTCGGCTCGGGTTTTTCCGGTGTATTCCGTATATCTTGCCGTTTGTTCATCGAAGCGTCTTTTCCGGTCAGCTTGATAAACTCGATTTTCTTGGTATCCGTTCCAGCCCGCGCATAGGGGGATACTCCCAGTGGCAGGCCGGAGAAGCGATTATTCTAACCGGCTGCAACGCATTGTTGTAGGATCGGCTTTGCGCTGTGTTGAACGGCAGGAAATGAAAGTAAGCCGATTATGGATTGGATTTCGCAGTTTCCAGGACTTTCCGGCTTGAAGGAGCCGATCCGTCAACAGCTCATCGATCAGAGCAATGTCGTTGCCGTGCCCGAGGGAACGGTGATCTTCGGTCCGGGCAAGGCACCTGAAAATCTGTTGCTTCTGCTCAGCGGCACGGTCCGCGTGCAGCAGACATCGGAAAATGGTCGCGAGATCGTGCTTTATCGCGTATCGGCGGGGGAAAGTTGCGTTCTCACCACGGCCTGCCTGCTGGCTTATGAGGATTATTCCGCAGAAGGGATTGTCGAAGCGGATGTGCAGGCGGTCGCGGTTCCACGCAGCGTGTTTGACCGGCTCATCGCCCAGTCCGAGGTGTTTCGCCGCTTCGTCTTTTCCGCCTATTCGCGCAGGATTACCGACCTCTTTTTCATTATCGAGGAAGTCGCCTTCCAGCGTATGGATATCCGCCTCGCGCACAAGATCCTCGAACTGCCCAGCGATCATGGCAGACTGCACATGACGCATCAGCAACTCGCCGCCGAACTGGGGACGGCGCGCGAAGTTGTCTCGCGGCTATTGCAGGAATTCCAGCGCCGGCAATGGGTTGAGAGCGGGCGCGGCGAAATCCGGATCAAGGATCGGGGCGCGCTCACCGAGCTTGCCCAGTCCGCATAGGTCTTGCGGCAAACAAAAATTCATTCTTCGGTGACTTGGTCACCGACGTAGCCGCGTCGCCGGGTGTATTCAGTGCAGAACCCTTTTAGAGGAGGACATCGAATTGACCAATGTTGGATCTCTTGACCGCATTTTGCGGCTGGTTCTCGGTATCGCACTGATTGTCATACCGTTTGTTGGCGGCTTCGGCCTCATTGCCGGCGTAACCGCAAAAATCATTGCCGTTGCAATCGGCGTGGTCCTTAGCGTGACGGCCCTGTTCGGCGTGTGCCCGCTTTACAGCCTGTTTGGCATCAGAACCTGCCGGAGTTGACGCGGATGCTTACGGAATTCACCCCATTGCAATCAGCCCTCGGCGGCGTCCTGATCGGTTTCTCCGCGGTTTTGCTGATGCTGTTTCATGGACGGATTATGGGTGCCACCGGCATTCTGATGGGCGTCATATGGCCCGCAAACACCCGAGACTGGGCATGGCGCGCGGCGGTGGTCGCCGGGATGGCGAGTGGACCGGCGCTCTATCTGGCGCTGACCGGCGGCTTTCCTGACATTCATTCGCCGGTTTCGACGCCGCTCCTGCTGATTGGCGGTTTCATCGTCGGCATCGGCGTGACCTTCGGTTCGGGCTGCACATCCGGTCATGGCGTTTGCGGCATGGCCCGCCTGTCGCCGCGTTCGATCATGGCGACCCTGACATTCATGGCGACGACATTTGCAACCCTATATATCGTCCGCCATCTGATTGGAGGATAGCATGCGCATTGTGACAGCCTATCTGATCGGCCTCGTTTTCGGTCTCGGTATCTCCATTTCCGGCATGGCGAATCCGGCCAAGGTCCTGAATTTTTTCGACATTGCCGGGACATGGGATCCGAGCCTCATATTTGTCATGGGCGGTGCGCTGATCGTGACCTTCATTGGCTACCGGCTCGTTCTCAAGCGCTCCGGACCAATCATCGAGGGCGGCTTCCAGATCCCGCATAGCCGCACAATCGACATACGGCTCATAGGCGGTTCGGCCTTGTTCGGAATTGGCTGGGGGTTGTCCGGTTTCTGTCCCGGCGGCGCGCTGCCGGTTCTGGGAACCGGAAACAGCAGTGTGGTCCTGTTTATCGCCGCCCTGCTGGCGGGCATGCTGGCCGCCAGGTTCATGATGCGGCTCGCGAAAGACAGCCGCACAGCCTCTCAGGCCGCAACAATCCAGATTCGCTAGGAGGAAAACATGACCAGCACCCCCGTTGATATGTCTGTTAAACCCGAGGTCAAAGCCTTCTTCGATCGGGGCACGAATACGATCAGCTATGTGGTCAAGGACCCGGCTTCATCTGCATGTGCGGTCATCGATTCCGTCATGGACATCGATTACGCCGCCGGACGGATCACCTATGATCATGCGGACGAGATGATCGACTACATCAAGGACAACGGGCTCACGCTCGAATGGCTGATCGAGACGCATGTTCATGCCGACCACCTTTCGGCTGCGCCCTATATTCAGCAAAAGCTCGGCGGCAAGATCGGCATTGGCGAGAAGATCGTCGCCGTGCAGGAAACCTTCGGCAAGATCTTCAATGAAGGCACTGAATTCCAGCGTGATGGCAGCCAGTTCGACCAGCTGTTCACGGATGGAGACATTTACCGGATCGGCTCCATGACGGCCCTCGCCATTCATACGCCCGGCCATACGCCAGCCTGCATGACCCATGTGATTGGCGATGCAGCTTTTGTTGGCGACACGCTGTTCATGCCCGATGGCGGTTCGGCGCGCGCGGACTTCCCCGGCGGCGATGCCGGGACGCTTTACGACTCGATCCAGAAAGTTCTGGCCCTGCCTGACGATACGCGTCTTTTCATGTGCCACGATTATGGCCCCAATGGCCGCGATATCCAGTGGGAAACCACGGTGGCCGATGAGAAGGCGCACAACATTCATGTCGGTGCAGGCAAGACGCGGGAGGAATTCATAAGGTTCCGCACCGAGCGCGATGCGCAGCTCGACATGCCCGCACTTATCATTCCGTCGTTGCAGGTCAACATGCGCGCCGGTGATGTGCCGACCGACAAGGACGGCAAGAAGATGCTGAAAGTGCCGGTCAACGGTCTTTGAGCGGAAGCGGACGGTAATTGAAGGACTCCGGCCTGCCGTATGATCGCGAGCAAGGCCGATGGTTCGAATTGGAAGGCCGGAGGAGCGCTGCCGGGGGCTGGCTTTCTTTTCGCTCCGATCCTGTAGCGGTAGATCCGGGAGGAAACGGAAAAGACAATGACAATAGATCTAAAAAAGATGTCCGATGCGATCAGCGTTTCGCCTCAGATCAGGTAAGTTGCGCCGCCACATCCCCGTTCTCGACTGGGGCCGGTCCTATGACCGCAATGCGCTGACCAACGATCTCTTCGCCGCGCTTATCGTAACGATCATGCTGATCCCGCAATCGCTGGCCTATGCGCTGCTTGCCGGATTGCCGCCCGAGGCCGGTATCTACGCTTCGATCGTGCCGATCATGCTTTACGCTGTCTTCGGAACAAGCCGCGCACTGGCGGTCGGGCCGGTCGCGGTGGTCTCGCTGATGACAGCCGCAGCGATTGGCGATGTCGCTCAATCGGGCACGGCGGGCTATGCGGCGGCCGCCCTGACGCTGGCGGCTCTGTCAGGCGGCTTTCTGCTCCTGCTTGGCATTTTCCGTCTTGGCTTCATTGCCAACTTCCTTTCGCATCCTGTCATTGCGGGCTTCATCACCGCCTCCGGCATCATTATCGCCGCCAGCCAGCTCAAGCACATTTTCGGCATTGACGCCGACGGGCATAATCTTGCCGAACTGGCCCTGTCGCTGCTCGGCAATCTGAGCCAGATTCACTGGATCACACTCGTGATCGGCGCGGTCTCGACGGCCGTTCGGGTCTGGGTGCGCAAGGGGCTGAAGCCTTGCCTGACCGGCCTTGGCCTGAACGTTCGGATCGCCGATCTGCTGGCGCGCGCCGGGCCGGTTGGCGCCGTCGCCGCAACGACGCTGGCGACCGGTCTTCTCAACCTCGATGCGCAGGGCGTGAAGATCGTCGGGGCGGTTCCGCAAAGTCTGCCGCCCTTCACAATGCCGGACGTTTCGGCTGATCTGATATCAGCGCTGATCGGACCGGCCATCCTGATTTCGGTCATAGGCTTCGTTGAATCCATTTCTGTCGCGCAGGCGCTCGCGGTCAGGAAGCGCCAGCGGATCGATCCGGATCAGGAACTGATTGGCCTTGGCGCGGCTAATCTCGGCGCGGCCTTTACCGGCGGCTATCCTGTGACCGGCGGGTTTGCCCGCTCGGTGGTGAATTTCGATGCCGGGGCCGAAACGCCTGCGGCGGGGGCTTTCACCGCGATCGGACTTGCCATCGCCGCCCTCGCATTGACGCCGCTTGTCTATTTTCTGCCCAATGCCACGTTGGCCGCCACCATCATTGTCGCCGTTCTCTCGCTGGTCGATTTCTCGATCCTGAAAAAGGCCTGGATCTATTCGAAAGCCGACTTCACCGCTGTGAGCTTGACAATTCTTGTCACGTTGGGCTTCGGCGTCGAGCTGGGCGTATCGGCCGGCGTCGTGATCTCGGTGCTGATCCATCTCTACAAGACCTCCCGTCCGCACATGGCGGTCGTCGGGCAGGTTCCAGGCACGGAGCATTATCGCAATGTTTTGCGCCATGAGGTGATCACGGAAGACCGGATCCTGACGGTGCGCGTCGATGAAAGCCTTTATTTCGCCAATGCGCGCTATCTGGAAGACTGTCTGTATGATCTGGTCGCACAGCGCCCCAATCTGAAACATCTCATTCTGATGTGCCCGGCGGTCAACGCGATCGATATGAGCGCGCTGGAATCGCTGGAGGCCATCAATGCGCGCCTTGCGGCCCTTGGCGTCGATTTCCATCTGAGCGAGGTCAAAGGCCCGGTCATGGACCGTCTGAAGCGGACGCATTTTCCCGGCCAGCTAACGGGCCGGATCTTCCTTTCGCAGCATCAGGCCATATGCGCCCTGAGCGATAACCTGACGCCGGCTGAACAAAAACAGAAACTGACGTCCTGACCGTCATGAGCTTTGGCTCAGCGCGAAAGAAACCCGCCATCCACCGGAATGGCAAGCCCGTTCATCATCGCAGATTCATCGCCGAGCAGGAATGCGATGATCTCTGCAATGTCCCTGACCTGCGCGAAACGGCCAATCGGGATACGGGACAGCACCGGGTTCGATTTCACCGGATCGCTCCATGCCTGTGCGGCCAGTTCCGTCATTGTGATGATCGGATTGATGCAATTGACGCGAATGCCATGCGGGCCAAGTTCATTCGCCATGACGCGGCTCATGGCGTCCAATGCGCCTTTGGATGCGCAATAAGAGGCGTGATCGGCAAAGCCGACAAAAGACGACATGCTCGACACATTCACGATCGCCCCGCCGCCGCCACCGGCAATTCTGCGCCTGGCATATTCCTGTGCCACGATCAGCGCGGCGCGCACATTGACAGCGTGAACCTGATCAAACGCCGCGACCGTTACATCGAGGAATGGCTGCAAGATGTTGATGCCGGCGCAATTGACCAGAAAATCGGCAGGCAAGGCGGTCTTTACGGCGTTCCGCGCCGCATCCGCATCGGCGAGATCGACAGCGATCCCGGCGGCGCCGATGTCTGATTTCAGGCTGTCCAGGTCGGATTGCGTCCGCGAAAGCGCGGTAATTTTTGCGCCTTTTTCCGCCAGCAGGCGGGCTGTTTCCCGGCCGATGCCTTTTCCGGCTCCGGTTATGAGGATCGTTTTGCCTTCAAAAGACATGGCTGCGTCTCCCCGGATCCTGTCCGCATGCCGGTTGATCGGGAGATCCCGGTCATGCAGGCGTTTGTCACG